>JAYUEA010000400.1:0-3985 GCA_043739465.1 Propionibacteriaceae bacterium | reverse complement strand
CAGAACGACATCGACGTGGTGCCGATGTTCGTGACCCCGGTCGCGACCTCGTACGGCTCCATCCGGAACTCCAGCTGCGTCACGTAGTCGACGTCTTGTCGCACGACCATCCACAGGTAGTCGGTGCTGCCGTCGCCGCGGGTGCGCGCCATCTGGGTGCTGACGGCCTCCGAGAACGCGATCCGGCCCTCCTGCACATAGTCGAAGAACTTGACGTTGTTCACGTGCCCGTACGAGTCGAGGTCGGACCACCTCACCCGCAGCGGCGTCACCATCGCCCGCTTGTCGACCGGCAGCCGCCGCGCCTCGCGCAGCGGCTCGACGTGCTCGACCTGCGAGGCGAAGAACGCGCGCTCGTCAGGGGTCAGCCGACGCACACACCCCTGCTCGAAGTCGTACGGGCAGAGCCTGGTCCTCGCCACGGCCGCGACCACGCCGTCGTGGCTCAGCGTGTAGCCGAGCTCGAAGATCGCCCCCTTCACCGCTGCGACCGTCACCTCCACGACGACGGGCGTGGTGGAGTACGAGATCGGCGCGCGGTACTCGACCTGGTGGCTCACGACGATCACCCCGCCGCCCAGCAGGTACGGGAACGGGCTGGCCAGCAGGAAGTCGACGCGCCCCTCCTGGAGGTAGTCGACGAAGCCGGCGTTGTTGACGTGGCCTTGCGCGTCCATGTCCCCCCAGCGCAGGGGGACCTCGACGGTGAACGTCACGTCAGTGGCCCGTTACCTTGATTCGTTGACGCTTTGCGCGCCCCTGGCACGCACCTCGCGGCGTTGCCGAAGCTCTCCAGACGACCCGGTATGGCTCCGCTCCGGAGCCTTGCGATGCACGCACCAGTACCACGCCAACCGCAAACGAATCAAGGTAACGCCCCACTAATCGGTTTCCTCAACCTCGAACATGCTGTCGACCAGTGCCTGGTTGTCCCGGACGACCGACGCGCGCCGGACCTTCATGTTCGGTGTCACCTCGCCCGAGTCGACCGACAGCTCGTGATCGAGGATCTCGTACTTCTTCACCGTCTCCCAGCGCTCGAGCTTGCTGTTCGCCCTCACCAGGTGCGAGTCGATCCACGCCCGCAGCTCCGGGAGCCTCGTCTGTTCGGCGTAGCCCAGCCCATGCTTTCCTGCGCGCTCGGCCCAGGTGTTGAGGGTCCCGGGGTCGAGAACGAGCAGCGCCGCGATGTACTTCTTGCCGTCGCCCACCGTGATCGCCTGCGACACCAGCGGCACGTTGGCGACGATGATGCCCTCGACCTTCTGCGGCGCGACGTACTTGCCGCCCGAGGTCTTCATCAGGTCCTTCTTGCGGTCGGTGATCTTGAGGAAGCCGACGTCGTCGAGCACGCCGATGTCACCGGTGTGGAACCAGCCGTCGGCGTCGATCGCCTCCGCCGTGGCCTCCGGGCTGTCGTGGTAGCCGCGCATCACGAGCGGCCCGCGCACGAGCACCTCACCGTCCTCGGCGACCATCGAATCCATGCCCGGCGTCACCCGACCGACGGTGCCGAACTTCGGCTCGCTCCAGTGGTTGACGTACGCGACGGCGCTGGTCTCCGTGAGCCCGTACCCCTCGACGATCAGCAGACCGGCCGAGTAGAACCACGTCTGCACCTGGCGCGACAGCTTGGCCGACCCGGAGACCATGAACTTCATGCGGCCGCCGAGACGGGCCTGGAGCTTGCTGAAGACGAGCTTGTCGGCGATCGCGTACTGCGCCGCAAGCACCTTCGGCATCGGCTTGCCCTCGAGGCGGTACGGGATCGACGCGCGCCCTTTGGAGAAGGCCCAGCGGGCGATCGAGCCCTTGAGACCGACCGAGTTCTCGCCGGTCAGCACGGCCGCGCGCACCTTCTCGAAGATCCGGGGGGCGCCACACATGAAGGTCGGCTTCACCTCGCTGAGGTTGGTGATGATGCGGTCCATCCGACCGTCGATGGCCGAGGAGAAGCCGATCCAGATCTGGATGAAGATCAGGCAGTTGCCGAACACGTGCGACAGCGGCAGCCACAGGAACTGCAGGTCGTCCATGTCGATGAATCCCATGTTGTCGACGGCGACGGCCAGGTACGTCCAGGCGCTGTGCAACAGCTCGACGCCCTTCGGCCGGCCGGTGGTGCCCGAGGTGTAGATGAGGGTGGCCAGGGTATCGGGGCTGGTCGCGTCGGTCGCGTGCTTGACGGCGTCGGGGTGAGCCTTGATGTACGCGCGGCCACGATCGAGGAACTCCGACCACGGGATGACCCGGTCGCCGTCGCCGGTGCCGGTGAACACGACGATGAGGCGCACCTGGTCGTCGAGCTCGCTGTGGTCGGTGATCTTGGCGACCTGTTCGGCGTCCTCGACGAAGGCCACCACGGACCCGGAGTCGGCGAGGATGTAGGCGACGTCGTCGTCGGTGGTGTTCGGGTAGATGGACGTCGTGGCCGCACCCATGAGGTTGCTGCCGTAGCAGGCCAGGACCCACTCGACGCGCGTGTTCGAGGCAATAGCCACGCGCTGCTCGTACTCGACTCCAGCGCCCAGCAGGCCTCCGGCGACGATGTCGGTGAGCTCCCCGATGTCGCCCCAGGTCAGCGTGACCCAGGCGTTGCGGACATCCGGATAGAGGTACGCCGGTCGTGAGGGGGTCAGCTGGACCCGCCGGCGGAGCATCGCCCCGACCGATCGCGGGCACTGGGCCTCGATTGTCTCCCGTACCGTCACGGCCGGTTCCCCCTTTTACGTCGCTGTGGATTGCCGCCGATCGTAGCCACAAAGACGCGCTGACAGCAGGGGTCACTGCAGAGTGGGGCCGCTGCGGCCCAGAATTCTCGCCCAGATAGAGTTCTGCTATGACCCGCTGGCTCGACACCGATCAGCAGCGGATTTGGCGTACCTGGCTGCTCGGGGTGGCCCGCATCGACTCTGTGCTCGGCGAGTGGCTCCGGCCGCACAACCTTGACCTGGCCGAGTACGAGATCCTCGTGGTGCTCTCGGAGGCCGAAGACCGCCAGATGCGCATGAGCGACCTCGCGCTGCTCGTCCACCAGTCCCGCTCCCGCCTGACGCACACCGTCAGCCGCCTCGAGGCCGAGGGCCTCGTGTCGAGAGAGCGGACATGTACGGACGGGCGGGGGGTCTTCGCCACGCTCACGGACAAGGGCATCGCCAAGCTCGTCGAGGCCGCCCCACGCCACGTCGAGTCGGTCCGCAAGATCTTCATCGACGCCGTGACCCCCGAGGACTTCGAAGCCATCGGCCGCGCCATGGCCGCCGTCCTCGCCGTCGAGATCGACGAACAGTCCTGACTCGCGCAGCCTAGGGTTGGGCTCGTGACCGTATTGGCCGGCGACCAGCTCAAAGACCTCCGCTCCCACCTGGGTGCTGCTGCTGCGTGCGTGGACTCCACCACGGTGGCCCGGGCCCTGTACTCGTCGGATGCCTCGATCTACCGGATCGTGCCCCTTGCTGTGGCCAAGCCGCGCGATGTGGCTGAGCTGCAGGCGGTGCTCGCCGCGGCCAGGGCGGTAGAGCTGCCGGTCACCGGGCGTGGCGCGGGGACGTCGTGCGCGGGGAACGCGCTCGGCGCTGGGCTGGTCGTGGACATGGGCGCGCACCTTACGAAGGTGCTGTCGATCGACCCGGATGCGCGGACGGCTGTGGTCGAGCCCGGTCTCGTACAGGAGTCACTGCAGCGGGCGGCGCGTCCGTACGGGCTTCGGTTCGGACCCGACCCCTCCACGGCGACGCGCTGCACGATCGGCGGCATGATCGGGAACAACGCCTGCGGGCCGCGGGCGCTCGGTTACGGGACAAGCGCAACCAACCTGGTCGACGCCGAGGTGGTCACGGGTACGGGCGAGGTGCTGCGGCTGTCGACGGCAGGTGCCACGGAGACGGGTCGGGCGCTCCTGGCGCTGGCCGAGTCGCAGCGCGACCTCATCTCCCGGGAGTTCGGGCGGTTCGGGCGCCAGGTGTCGGGCTACTCGCTGGAGCAC
>JAYUEA010000399.1:0-11996 GCA_043739465.1 Propionibacteriaceae bacterium | reverse complement strand
TACGCGCTGGAGTCGGTGCTGAAGGCGTACGCCGGGACGTACCGGATTGTGCTCGCGGCCCACCCCTCGATCACGACCGAGCTGCCCGCGAGCGTGCTGCGCGCCGGGGCTGTGCCGCACGACTGGCTGTTCCCGCGGTGCGGCGCGCTGGTGCACCACTGCGGGGCCGGTACGACGCACGCGGCGGCGCGTTCGGGAGTCCCCTCGGTCCCGGTCCCGTTCAGGCTCGACCAGCCGTTCTGGGCCGATCGTCTGCATCGGCTGGGTGTGGCGTCGCGACCGGTGGACCCGAGGTCGGGCTGGGAGGCGTACGAGGCCCCTTTGCGCGAGACGGTCGCGGCGAGGGAGCCGGCAGCGGACCTGGCGAAGCGTCTCGCGGCAGAGGACGGTGTAGCGGCAGCGGTGTCGGAGATCGAACGCCTGTCCACCGCTCTCAGCTGATCACAGTTCCCCTCGCCGGGAGACCTCACACCCCCGCCGGGAGATCCTGTACTGCTCGGCGGGAGATCTCATACCCCTCGCGGGGAGACCTCATACCCCTCGCGGGGAGATCCTGTACTGCTCGGGGAGAGGTTCTGTACCGCTCGAGGAGAGCACCTGCGTCGCGTGGGGACCCTTCGAGACGGCGACTCCGTCGCGGTGCTCCTCAGAACCGGCTCCCTGGGGAGAGGTTCTGTACTGATCCGTACGTTCAGTCCCGGGCGGTTCGGGCTTCGGGGAGGATCACGGCCTGAGCGACGATGACGCGTTGCCCGTCGAAGGTGGCCGCTGGCGACTCGTACAACTCGTAACCCTCACGAAGCGCCTGGGTCACGCGCTCGCAGAAGGTGGCGTCGTCAGGGCCGGTGAAGAGCCGGTATGGCAGTCGGACGGGGTCGGTCAGGGCTGGGACCGTACGCGGCTAGATGCCCGCGTACGAGTGGAGCCCGGCGAAGACGAGGTTGACGCCGACGAAGTTCCACCAGAACAGGGCGAAGCCGAGGATCGCGAGCGCAGCCGCGCGTGGCCCCCGCCAGCCGGCGGTGGCGCGGGCGTGGAGGTAGCCCGCGTACACGACCCAGGTCACGAGCGACCAGGTCTCCTTGGGGTCCCAGCCCCAGTAGCGACCCCAGGCGTACTCGGCCCAGATCGCGCCTGCGGCGATCGTGAAGGTCCACAGCGGGAACGCGAACGCGAGCAGCCGGTAGCCGATCCGGTCGATCGCGTCGGCCTTGGGCAGCTTCGCGAGGTAGCCCTTCACGCTCCCCTTCCGTTCGGCGCGGGAGACGATCAGGTACAGGATGGCGGCCACCCCGCCGATCGAGAACGCGGCGCCGGAGACGATTGCGGCGAGGATGTGGATGACGAACCAGACGGAGTGAAGGGCCGGTACGAGGGGGGCGACGGCCACGTAGAACACGGTTGCGGCTAGGCCGTTCAGGACGGCGGCGACGAGTGCGACGGGGAGACCGAGCCATCGGGCACCCAGCTTCCAACTGCCGACGAGGTAGAGCGTGACCACGACGAAAGCGGCCGCCGTGACGAACTCGTACATGTTGCCCCAGGGCGCCCGATGCGCTGCCAGGCCGCGGGAGACGATGCCCGCGAGGTTCACCACAGCCGCCAGGACAATGATGCTGAATCCCATCCGCCCGTACATGTCGACCTTGGTGGGCGCTACGAGTTCGGCCGAGTGCTTGTCGAGCACGGCCACGCCGCCTGTACGACCGACGGCCACCGACTCGCTCACCGGAGCCCCGACGTTCCGCGCCAGCGCCCATTCGAGCGCGTGCAGAACGAGGGCCAGCAGGTACAGCACAGCCGCCGTGACGATCGCCAACGCCGAGAAGCTCGCCACCGTCATCGAGTACGTCCCCTTTCATCGTTTCGCCCCATCCTGCCTGCCGATACCAAGATTGTCGCCCCGAGCAGTACAAGATCTCCCCACGAGCAGTTCAAAACCTCCCGCCGAGGGGTACAGGATCTCCCGACGAGGGGTACGAGACCTCCCCACGAGGGGTACAAGATCTCCCGCCGAGCAGTACAGGACCTCCCGCCGAGGGGTACAAGATCTCCCGCCGAGGGGTACAGGATCTCCCGCCGAGCAGTACGAGACCTCGCCGAGCAAGGAGCGGCTCCCTGAGGAGCACCGCGACCGTTCGAGACGACAGCTTGGCGGCCTCGCCAGGGTGAACTCCATCGCCGTACGTCTGGAACGGCGCCCGAACCACAACGTTGTCTCGCGAACCGCACAGGTTGTCTCGCCAACTACTCCTTCGGCGGGGGCATCTCGAGACCGAGCTCGGCGGCTACCGACGTGATGTCGTCGGCGACGCCCGAGCGACCATCGGCACGATCCGCACCCGCTGCCCACGCCTTAGCGCCAGCAACGCGGAACCACAACCGCCGCGGTCGTACCGACAGGCTGATCGACATCCCCAGCACCGACAGCATCACGAACGTGAGGATGCCGCCCATGCCGGGGGTGCTCGAGATCTGGAGCTTGGTCCATCGCGCCCAGCCCTCGAACGTGACGAGGCCGAGGCCGCCGGGCAGCAGGTACGAGTCGCCAGGAGCCAGCTGCATCCGTACCAGATCCCCATCGAGGGTCAATTGTGTCATTCCCGTCGTGTCAAGGGAGAACACCGACGAGGCCGCACCGGTCTCGGTCCTCGGGGGCCCGGACCACGCCGTCATGACGAGCATGGGGTTCAGTGCCTCAGGGAAGATCGACACCGGCCCCATCGGCCCGATGAACCCCGACGGCAGGAAGAAGCCCTGCAGCCCGATCCGCTGCGGTCGCGCGTCCAGCACGTTGATTGCACCGGCCGACTTGAGGTTGCCGTCGAGGGGCTGGAAGACGACCGGCCCGGAGAAGGCGACGTTGCCGTTGCCGTCGCGTACGGACACGACCGCGGCATAGCCGTGCCCGACCAGATGCACCTTCGTGCTCCCGATCGTCAGCGGCTTGTTCACCTCGATCGTCTGGCTGCTCGTGCCCTTCGCGTCGGTGACGGTGACGTCGGCCCGGAAGTCGCGGGCGGCACCGGTCTGAATCGGCCCGGTCTCGTACGCCACGTGGAACGCGTCCAGCGTCACCGTGAACGGGTCGAGGTTGCCGGTGAAGGCGGCGCCGGCCGAGATGTCGTCGTACTGCGTCAGCGTGTTCGAGAACCCCTGCCCCTCCACCACGATCGCGGTGCCGGCGAAGCCGAACAGCGACCCGTACCCGATCGACAGCAGCACCCCCAGCAGCGCCACGTGGAACGTCAGGTTGCCGAGCTCACGCGTGTAGCCGCGCTCGGCGCACACGGTGTCGCCCACCCGCCGCACCCTGTACCGCCGCGCCCGCAGCGCCCTCTCCGCCGCCGCGAGGACATCGTCGGGTGTGCCGGAGGACGTGTACGAGATGGCGCCGGACAGCTTCTCCACCGACCGCGGCGGCGTGGAGGCGGGGGCCTTGGCCGCCCGCAGGTACACGGTCGTACGCGGCACGATGCAGCCGACCAACGACACGAACAGCAGCAGGTAGATCGCCGAGAACCACGGCGCGTGGTAGACGTCGAACATCCCGATCGCGTTGAGGAACGGGCCGATCGTCGTGTGCTTGGCGAGGTACTGCGTCACGGCAAGGGCATTGACCGGACGCTGCGGAAAGATGCCGCCCGGGATCGCGGCCACGGCGAGCAGCAGAAGGAGCATGATCGCCGTACGCATGCTCGTCAGCACCGCCCACGCGAACCTCAGCGAGCCCTTCAGCCCACCGGGCGGAGCGACCTCAGCCGCGGGGCGCCGCTGACGCGAGCCTGCGATCCCGGCATCGTCAGCGGTCAGCCCGTCCTCGTCGAGCTCCTCGACCTGCTCGGCGTCGACCTCGTCGACCTCGACCTCGTCGTTCACGCTCGGCCCTTCGGTTCCGTCGGCCATCAGATCGGCACCTCGAATCCGGCGGCCCACTGCCGCAACCCGGCCATCCACACGTCCCACCAGCCGGTGACGAGAGCGACACCCACGATGATCATGAGGACTCCGCCGGCGCGCATCACGGCCCGCTGGTGAGTGCGCACCCACGCCAGCGCACCGGCGAACCGTACGAACGCCACGCCCAGCACGACGAAGGGCAGACCGAGGCCGAGGCTGTACGCGAGGGCGAGCAGCGCCCCTCGTACGGCCGATCCCTCGTTCAGCGACAACGTCAGCACGACCGTCAGCGCGGGGCCGATGCAGGGGGTCCAGCCGAGGGCGAACGCGAGTCCGAGGACCGGTGCGGCCGCGAGGCCGGCCTTCGGCGCCCAGGTCGGCCGCAGGTCGCGCGTGAACAGCTCGAGGGCTCCGGCGAACGCGAGCCCCATGACGATCGCGAGCAGGCCGGCGATCACGCTGATCAGCCGCTGGTGGGTGAGCAGGGCGGCGCCGAGCCCGCCGAACGCCGCGCCGGTGGTCACGAAGACGGCGGCGATGCCGGCGACGAACAGCGACGTACCGAGCAGCATCCGCCGCCGCGATGCTTTCCCGTCGATGATGTCCGCGGCGCCGATGCCGGTCGCGTACGACAGGTAGCCCGGCACCAGCGGCACCACGCACGGCGAGAAGAAGGAGGCCAGTCCCGCGAGCACCGCGACGGGCAGCGCGACCAGGAGCGAACCGCCCATGGCCTGCCGCACCCAGTCACCGATGTCGAGCGGCGTCATCAGCGGCCCGCCGCGATGTCGGAGACCAGGCCGACCAGCGTGGACTCGGTCGTCGCGCCGACGATGCGCGCGGCCACGCGGCCGTCCTTGTCCAGCACGAGCGTCGACGGGATCGCGTTCGGCGGCAGGTCCGAGAAGCCGAGGAGCAGGGCGCCAGTGGGGTCGTACAGGCTCGTGTACGTGATCCCGAACGCCCGCTGGAACGCCTGCGCAGGGGCGCGGTCGAGATCACGGGTGTTGATGCCGACGAACACGGCCGTACCGGAGGTCTTCTGCGCCGCAGCCTGCAGGTCCGGCGCCTCCTTGCGGCAGGGCGCGCACCACGAACCCCACACGTTGATGACGACGACCTTGCCGGCGAGTGTCGTCGCGTCGAAAGCCGCCCCGTCGACCGTCGTACCGGTCAGCGGCGGCGCGGCCTTGCGGTCCTTGACCTGCACGGTCGTGTACGAGCCGTCGCCGCTCACGAAGCCGTTGCCGGACTGCGCCTTCCCGCATCCGGCGAGGACGACGACAGCGAGCATCAGGACGGCAAGTCGACGCATCACGTCCCCGCGACGTACTTCTTCGTCGTGGCCGACGGCAGCAGGTCCCGTGCCGGTTCGGCGTAGTCGACGCCGGTGATGCGGCCGTCGATGATGTTGATCGTGGTGATGGACGCGAGCGTGCACTCGCGGCGGCGCGGGTCATGGAGCAGCCGGCGTCCCTCCGCGTGGCTGCGCATCATCCAGATCGGGAGCTGGTGGGAGACGATCAGCGCCTGTCCCCCGGGCCCTGCCGCCTCGGCGGCGTCGAGGACGGCGGCGTTCATGCGGGTGACGATGTCCGTGTACGGCTCGCCCCAGCTCGGCGTGAACGGGTTGCGCAGGTGCCACCAGCTCGACGGCTTCAGCAGCGTCCAGGAATTCTCGCCGAAGACCTGCCCGGCGAACCAGTTATCGGCCTCGATGACGCGCTCGTCGATGGTGATCTCGAGCTCGGGCCGCGTCGCGGCGACCGGTGCGATCGTCTCGCGGGCGCGCTCCAGGGGGGAGCAGCGGAGGTGGGTGAGTTCTACGTCCTTGAGGTAGTCGGCCGCACGCTCCGCCATCGCGACGCCGAGCGTCGACAGGTGGTAGCCGGGCAACCGCCCGTACAGGACCCGATCCGGGTTCTCCACCTGCCCATGACGCAGCAGGTGCACTCGTGTCGCGTCCACACGTCTCCTTCACTCGGTCGGGCCATGCTATCCCGCCGACCTGAGTGCCCTGGCCTTGTTATGAAAGGCCCCCCTGCGCTACGTGGGGGCGTCTCACGCCGCGCGCACAACCCTTTGATCGCCAGATCGCGTCACAGGGGTTGTGCGGGCGCCGGAAAGGTTGTGCGCGTGAGGGGAAGGACGAGCGGGGCGGCGTCGCGCGCGCTGGGTTTGGGCGGGTTGCTCTAGGTACGTCGGCGGCGCGAGCGCTGCGAGGGGCGCGTGACGCGCTGGCCGGTGGCCATCAGCGACTCGCGGCGGTTGAACGCGAAGCGTGCCAGGGCGTCGGCGAGCTCGCTGCCCGTCGGGGCGTCGGCGAGGACGTCCACGCGCAGCCCGTGCGCCTCGCACTCCTTGGCCGTCGCCGGTCCGATCACGGCCACGATCGTCGCAGCGTGCGGCTTGCCGGCGATGCCGACGAAGTTGCGCACCGAGGACGACGACGAGAACAGGACGGCGTCGTACGCGCCCGCCTTGATGCCCTCCCGGATGACGGCTGGCGGCGGGGCGGCGCGGACGGTCCGGTACGCGGTGACGTCCTCGACCTCCCAGCCACGATGTACGAGCTCGGCGGTGAGCGCCTCGGTCGCCACGTCGGCCCGCGGGACGAAGACGCGGTTGATCGGGTCCAGGTGGTCGTCGTACTCGGGGAACAGCGTGCCCAGTCCGGCCGCCGACGGGTCGCCGGTCGCGACAAGGTCCGGCTCGATGCCCATGGCGCTCAGCGCATCAGCGGTCGCACCGCCCACCGCGGCGACCTTGAGACCGGAGAATGCGCGGGCGTCGAGCCCGTACTCCTCGATCTTCTCGCGCACCGCACGTACGGAGTTCGGCGACGTGAACGCGATCCACTCGAACTCGCCGTCGACCAGGCCGCGGATCGCGCGGTCCATCTGGTGCGGCGTGCGGGGGCGCTCGATGGAGATCGTGGCGACCTCCTGCGATGCCGCCCCGTAGCTGCGGAGGCGGGTCGCCATCAGGGTCGCGCCGTCCTTGGTGCGCGGCACGAGCACACGCCACCCGAACAGAGGCTTCGACTCGAACCAGTCCAGGTCCGTACGGTCCTGCGCGGCCAGCGGGCCGACGATCACGTGCACCAGCGCCTCGGGAGCGACCCCGTTGACGGCGGAGGTGAGCTGGCCGAGGGTCGTACGGATGCTGTGCTGGCTGATGCTCGCGCCGCTGAGCGTGACGAGCGCGGGCTCGTCCTTGAGACGTCCGGCGTCGAGGGCGCGCGCCACGAGGTCGCCGACCATCTCGGCACGGAGCGCGAGCACGAGGTCACCGTCTGGGATGCGCGGCTTGCCGTCACCGCCGGGCTTGCCGGTCGGGCCGGCGAGGAACTGTACGACGCCGCCGGCGGCGAGGTTCACACCCGCGTACTCGGGGACGACGGTGAGCAGGGAGACGCCTGGTACGACCTCGAACGAGCACCCCATCCGTACACACGCGGCAGCTTCCGGCGCGGAGTTGGCATCGAGGAACGGGTCTCCCACCACGACGCGGGCGACGGTCTGACCGTCCTTGGCGCGGGCGAGCACGGCCTTCGCGCGCTGCTCGGGGGTGGCGTCAGAACCGATGCCCAGGTCCTCGAGGCACGCGATGAGGCTGGCGTTCAAGGCACCGACGGGAGGCGAGCTGATGAGGTCGAGGAGCGCCTTCGTATCGGCAACGATGATGTCGGCGGCCTGGATCTGCGTGCACGCGGCTACGGTCAACAAGTCCGGATCGCCGGGGCCCGCCCCGACGAACACGACTCGTGCCTGACCACCAGGTGCGGCGTCAGATGCCGGCAGCTCCAACACGGCCTCCTGCGTCAGTAGGTTCGGGCGAACGGTAAGCGTTGTCAGCCACGATCCGCAACATCATGCGAGTGCGGAACGCAAGCGGACCTTATCGAGAACCCACGCCGAGAACTCGACACCGTCCACGAACGTCACAGGGACGTGGTCGGTGTAGACAGCACGGAGTGTCTCGTCGGTGTCGACGTCGACAGCGAGCCAGTCGGCGTGGACATCGTCACACACCGACCGGACGATGGATAGGGCGTCGTCGCACAGGTGACAGCCCTCGCGGGTGACGACCACCACTCTGGCCTTGCGGGCCACAGCTGGCGGTGCATCCGCGATGGGTGACACCAGGGGTGCTTACTTGCCGGCGCGACGACGCTGGATGCGCGTCTTCTTGAGCAGCTTGCGGTGCTTCTTCTTCGCCATCCGCTTACGACGCTTCTTGATGACCGAACCCACGAGTGACCTTTCGTCGTGCACCTCTGTGCACTCTCATTGCATGAGCGCTGTGATGCACTGATACAGCGATGCATGTGTGCTGCGATGCGTGTGTGAGGGCGACTCCCGTCCGAGACGGACCCGGGTCGACCAGCCGGGCAACTCTATCTGCTCAAGCCGGAAGCGTGTACATCCGCTCAACCGGCCTGGAAGTACGACCTGTCCAGGTAGCGATCCACCGCTGGCTGCGGCACCCGGAACGTGCGCCCGAACCGTACGGCCTCGAGCTCGCCGGCGTGGATCAGCCTGTACACGCTCATCTTCGACACCCGCAGCTGGGTGGCTACCTCGGCCACGGTGCGCAGGTTCAGCGCGGAGCCGGTCGCTTCAGTCATCTGGTCCTCCTGCACGACCGCTCCCCCCGGGGCCCGGCGACGGCGTGCTCGATGCGAAATCGTACTGCAACTCAGGTTTGCGACTACAGGTCATGAGAGATCTGTACGGATGCGGGCTGGGCCAGGTACGGGACCGGGACAGCACGGCCCCTCCGCTACCGGACAGGCCGTACGTACGACCGGACGGGCAGTACGAACGATCGGAGCGCTGTACGAACGATCGGACAGGCTCCTGGAACCTGTCCGGTCGTTCCTGGAGCCTGTCCGGTCGATCTGTCGATCTAGTGTCGCGCGACACTAGCTTGTACGGGTGCGGCCCTGGGCCCATGCGTACATCGCGATCGCCGCGGCCGCGCCGGCATTGATCGAGCGGGTGGAGCCGTACTGCGCGATGGAGACCAGGTAGGTACAGGCGGCGACGGCCTCGTCGGTGAGCCCCGGCCCTTCCGAGCCGAACAGCAGGCAGACCGACTCGGGCAGCACCGTCGACTCCAGCGCCCGCGCGCCAAGCAGGTTGTCCACGCCGACGATCGGGATGCCGCGCTCGCCGAACCAGGCGGCCATGTCCGCGACGGACGCGTGGTGGTAGACGCGCAGGTACCGGTCGGTGACCAGCGCGCCACGCTTGTTCCAGCGGCGGCGACCCAGGATGTGTACGCCGGAGACGTTGAACGCGTTCGCCGTACGCACGATCGAGCCGATGTTGAAGTCGTGCTCCCAGTTCTGGATGGCCACGTGCAACGTGCTGCGGCGCGTGTCGAGGTCGGCGACGATCGCCTCGACAGTCCAGTACCTGTACTCGTCGATCACGTTGCGCCGGTCGCCGCCCGCGAGCAGTTCCGGGTCGTACCGCCCATCCGTGGGCCACGGCTCCGGGTGCGGACCAACGCCCACGCTGAGCACGTACTCCTCGTAGGGCGCGTCTCCCGGGGGCGTCGCACCGTCGCCGATCAGGGAGCTCATGGGCGGAAACGGTACTCTGAGCGGCGTGTCACTCCTCATGACGGTCGCCATGACCCCCCTGCTCCTGCCTTCGTGGCTCGACCCGGCGGTCCTCATCGACCTCCTCGGCAACTGGTGGCTGTGGGGTGTCGCGTTCATCATCTTCGCCGAGTGCGGTCTCTTCTCGATCCTGCCGGGCGACTCCCTGCTGTTCACGATCGGGATGTTCACGGCGCTCGGCACGATCTCGTACGGCGGCAAGCTCTCCACCCTCGCGGTCGTCTTCGCGGTGCTGATCGTCGCCGCCGTCCTGGGGAACGTGGTCGGCTACTGGATCGGGTACGTGGTCGGCCCGCCGCTGTTCAAGCCCCGCACGAGCTGGATCGGGCGCAAGCTGTTCAACCCCGTCTATGTCACGAAGACCCATTCCTTCTTCGAGAAGTACGGCTCCCGCGCGCTCATCCTTGCCAGGTTCGTGCCTCTCGTCCGCACCTTCGTCACCCTGATCGCGGGCGTCGGCAGGATGAGCTTCCGCAAGTTCATCGCGTACACCGCTGTCGGCGGCGTCCTGTGGGTCATCGGCGTCACCCTGCTCGGCTACTTCCTCGGGCAGATCCCGTTCATCCACAAGAACATCGACCTGGTCCTCGTGCTGATCGTGCTCGTGTCCATGATCCCCATGGGCATCGAGTACCTCAACCACCGCCGCCAGGTGAAGGCCGTCGTCGCGGCAGTGGCCAGCGAGGTCGACCCGGTCTGAAGTCCGAAGTCACCGATCACGATCGGCGTTTCGGTACACCAGGTGCCGCGCAACGCCGCGTTCTCGCTGGCAGAGTCTGACTGCGGTACCGAAACGCCGATCTCATCGGCCGGCCCGGCTCAGCGGCGACTCCGCGCCTCGTCGGCCAGCATGCTCACCCGCACAGCCTCTAGGTCGCCCGCACAACCCCTGTGACGGGATTTCGCGACGTAAGGGTTGTGCGCACCGCCGAGAGTCGTCGGCGCGAGTGTTCTCCCAAGACTCAGGGGACCTTGGTCGCCTGGGGGATCAGGCCTTCCAGCGCTGCGGCAGCGATCGCCGAGGGCTTCGTGGACGGGGAGATGGCGTCGATGTGAAGGCCGAGGGCTGCCGCGTCGCGGGCCGGGATGCGGCCCACGGCCACGACCCGTACCTCCTTGGGCGGCAGCCCGAAGAGCTCCTCGATCGCCTGGGCCGCGCTGCGTGACGTGATGATGACGGCCTCGGGCCAGCCGGCCTCGACCGCGAGCTCGTGCTCGGCGCTCGGATCGGCGGTGACCCGCTCGTACACAGGGAGGTCCTCCGCCTGCCAGCCGAGGTCTCGCAACCCGGCCGCCAGCAGCGGCGATGCGTTCGCCGAGCCCGGCAGCAGCGCCAGCGGCCTGTCGTGCCCCTCGTCGGCCGCCGGCCACACGCTGAGCAGGTTCCCGACCGACGCATCCAAGGACGGGAGCATGTCGACGGTCACCGACACGGCGACCAGCGCAGCGCTTGTGACGGCTCCGAATGCGGCCACCGGCGTGCCCTCGAGGATCCGCGCCAGGCTGGTCTTCCGCTCGTGGGCTCGCTTCTCCAGCAGCGTGACGGCCTCGGCACTGGTCATTCCCACGCGATCGGCAGACCGCAGGCGGTCGAGCACCGCGTCCAGGACGGCGTCCGAGGCCGGGATCGTACGTGTCAGGGTCACGAGCACCGGTTCCCCACCAGCGCGCGTGATGGCCGCAGAGAACACCGGGTCGAAGTCGTCGTTGATCCGCTGCATCATGACGCGCGGACGCGGGGTGCGCGGCGGTTTGTGGAGCAGGTGTTCGGGCAGTAGCCCGGCGCCCGCGTCGAGCAGCTCCGCAGCGAGCTTGGCGCCCAGACGCCCCGCCGCGGTCAGATTGCCCTCGACGTCCTCGTCGGTGTCGACGTCGTCGAGCGTGATCGTCCTCGTACGTCGCAGGTCGAGCGTCTGCTCCGGACCCGCGACGACGGCGCTGAGCTCGAGCTTCGTCCGTACATCCGCGCCCTCGATCAGCCGCGCCAGCGCTCCCAGGGGCGCCTTCGTCGCCGCATGCACATCGGCCTCCAGCGCCCTCTCGGCGGTCGCCAACAGCCTCGTACAGGCATGGTCGATGCGGTGCAGCGCCTTCATCAGCGGCTTCGGCGCGTCGTCGCGGACCTCCACGACGAGCACCCCCTGGCACGGCGCCGGCAGCATGACGGCCGGCGGCAGCACCTCGGTCACGGCAGCCAGCTTGCCCTCGCGGTAGAGCACCGCCCACGCCAGCACGGTCGCATCGATCTCGCCCTCGGCCACCCGCTGCAGCCGCGACTCGATCGGGCCACGGATCCCCACGATCGTGAGGTCGGGCCGCACCTCGAGCAGCTGCGCGCGACGCAACGGTGAGCTGATCGCGACCTTGGCGCCCTCGGGCAGCGTCGCCACGGTCCAGCCGTTGCGGGCGCACAGCGCCTCGCGCGCGTCGAGCCGCTTGATGTACGCGCCGAACATCAGGCCCG
>JAYUEA010000398.1:0-3998 GCA_043739465.1 Propionibacteriaceae bacterium | reverse complement strand
GCGCCCCTGACCCGCCTCCCGCACGCCCCCTACCTCGTCGCATCGACGGCGAGGCCCGACGCCCGCTCAGCCAACCGGCTGGGTGGGCGTCTTTCGTGCTGTCCGGACTAGTTCGCGGCGGGAACTATCCAGACGGGGCGATGTGGAGCGGTTCGCAGCCTAGTATCACGGTTTGTAGCACTTGACCCCTTCCTGCCGCATAGACCAGAGGCTATATCCCCTTGTCGCAGCGGGTGGGCGCATCCGGACTTGAACCGGAGACCCCTTCCTTGTAAGGGAAGTGCTCTAACCAACTGAGCTATGCGCCCGCGCACGCCCGCTTCGGCGCCCGGACAAGTCTGCCAGACCCGCACGGGTCGCGCCGCATCGTGCCCCTGCCTATGACCCAGCCTCATGCGCCTCGAAAGCGTGGTTACGCCGAGGTCGAGCCGGAGCTCCCATGGCGTCGGCCTACGAACGCGTGCTTATGACGCTCGGCGGAGGGCTCACAACCACACGTTCGAGGCGGTGGAGTCAGGGCGAGCCTGCGCCGCAATCCCGAAACCACACGTTCGAGGCCACCGCGGCCCATCGAACGTCAGCGACGAGTAGTGCCCTTGGGACGTACCAGCTTGTGGCACGCCCAGGTCTTCGAGACGGTCGGCGAGGTGGTGAGCGCGAGACCGGCGGTCACGGCGCCCTCCTGCAGGTCGGCCTGCGCGACGTGGCCTGCACGACCCACCTTCGGCGTGAGAAGCCACAGGCAGCCCGTGTTCGACAGGTCACGCAGCGCGTCGAACAGACCGTCGACCACGTCCCCGTCCTCGGAGCGCCACCACAGGACGACCACGTCGACGGCGTCGTCAGTCTCCTCGACCAGGTCACCGTCGACGGCGTCCATGACCGCTGTGCGGAACCCCTCGTCGACGTCCGAGTCCCAACCCAGCTCCTGGACGACAAGTCCAGGACGCAGGCCCAGTAGAACCGCGAGTGAAGCGATATCGGTACCCATGATCGTGTTACGAGTCTCCGCCCACCGAGCCGGAGCTTCCGGCGGTGACGGTGTCGATCTGGTACTTCACGTACGCCTCGTCGGCCAGGCTGCGCGGCACGTCTCCGGTCTCGACGAGCTCGCGGAGCACCGCCACCGCGATCGACGGACCGTCGATCTTCAGGTAGCGACGCGACGCCGCCCGCGTGTCCGAGAACCCGAACCCGTCAGCGCCCAGCGCGCGGAACGCGTTCGGCACGTAGTTGGCGATCTGGTTCTGGACCTCGGTGGCGTAGTCGGAGACAGCCACCACGACCCCGGGGCGCCCGGTGAGGCGCTGGGTCACGTACGGGACGCGGTCGCCGCCGTCGATGTAGTTGGCCTTCTCCGCGGCGATGGCGTCGCGGCCGAGCTCGTTCCAGCTCGTCACGCTCCACACGTCGGCCACGATCCCGAAGTCGCGACGCAGGAGCTCCTGCGCCTCGAGGACCCACGGCACGCCGACGCCCGAGGCCATCAGCTGGGCCCGTTGCGGGTTCTCGCCGACACCCTCGGTCGAGCCTTCCTTCAGCAGGTACATGCCCTTGCGGATGCCCTCGACATCGACGTTCTCGGGCTCCGCCGGCTGGGCCTGTGGCTCGTTGTAGACCGTCATGTAGAAGATCACGTTGTCCGGGTTCTCCCCGTACATGCGCTCGAGCCCGTACTCCATGATGTGGGCGATCTCGTACGCGTAGGCCGGGTCGTAGTGCAGGACGGCCGGGTTGCTCAGCGCCAGCAGCGGCGAATGACCGTCCATGTGCTGCGTGCCCTCTCCGGTGAGCGTCGTCTTGCCCGCCGTCGCGCCGATCATGAACCCGCGCGCCAGCTGGTCGGCCGCCGCCCAGATGAAGTCGCCCGTGCGTTGGAAGCCGAACATCGAGTAGAAGACGTAGACCGGCACCATCGGGACGCCGTGCGTGGCGTACGAGCTGCCGGCCGCGGTGAACGCCGCGACCGAGCCCGCCTCGTTGATGCCCGTGTGGTAGATCTGCCCGGCCGTCGACTCGCGGTAGGCGAGCATCAGCTCGTCGTCCACGGGCGTGTAGTTCTGGCCGTGCGGGCTGTAGATCTTGAGCGTCGGGAAGAACGAGTCCATGCCGAAGGTACGGGCCTCGTCGGGGATGATCGGCACCACGTGCGCGCCGAAACTCTTGTCGCGCATCAGGTCCTTGAGGAGCCTCACGAACGCCATCGTCGTCGCGATCGCCTGCTGCCCCGAGCCCTTCTTGACGCCCTCGTACGCGGACTTCTCAGGCAGCGGGAGCTTCTTGGGCGCGTTGCGGCGCTCAGGCAGGTTGCCTCCGAGAGCCTTGCGGCGCTCGTTGGCGTAGCGGATGCGCTCGTCGTCAGGGCCGGGGTTGAAGTACGGCGGCTGGTACGGGTTCTCCTCGAGCACCTCGGAGCTGATCGGGATCTGCAGCCGGTCACGGAACGCCAGCAGGTCGTCGATCGCCATCTTCTTCATCTGGTGGGTCGCGTTGCGGCCCGCGAAGTGACTTCCCAGGAAGTAGCCCTTGATGGTGTGGGCGAGGATGACGGTCGGCGCGCCGGTGAAGGTCGTCGCCGACTTGTACGCGGCGTACACCTTCCGGTAGTCGTGACCGCCGCGGCGCAGCGCCCAGATCTCGTCGTCGCTCCAGTCGGCGACCATCTTGGCCGTGCGCGGGTCGCGGCCGAAGAAGTGGTCGCGTACGTACGTGCCGTCATTCGCCTTGAACGTCTGGAAGTCGCCGTCGACCGTGGTGTTCATGAGGTTGACCAGGGCGCCCTCGTCGTCGTCCTCGAGCAGCCTGTCCCAGTTCGAGCCCCAGACGACCTTGATGACGTTCCAGCCGGCGCCGCGGAAGAACGCCTCGAGCTCCTGGATGATCTTGCCGTTGCCACGGACAGGGCCGTCGAGTCGCTGCAGGTTGCAGTTGACGACGAAGGTGAGGTTGTCGAGCGCCTCGTAGGCCGCCCACTGGAGGAAACCACGCGACTCGGGCTCGTCCATCTCACCGTCGCCGAGGAACGCCCACACGTGCTGGTCGGACGTGTCCTTGAGCCCCCGGTTGTGGAGGTAGCGGTTGAACGACGCCTGGTAGATGGCGTTCATCGGGGCGATACCCATGGACACCGTCGGGAACTCCCAGAACGACGGCATCTGACGCGGGTGCGGGTAGCTCGGGAGCGCCTCGACCTTGCCGTTGACGACGTGGCTGTGCTCCTGGCGGAAGCCGTCGAGCTGATCGGTGGACAGACGTCCCTCGAGGAACGCCCGCGCGTACATGCCGGGGGACGCATGGCCCTGGAAGAAGACCTGGTCGCCGCCGCCGGGAGCGTCCTTGCCTCGGAAGAAGTGGTTGAAGCCGACTTCGTACAGAGATGCGCTCGACGCGTACGTGGAGATGTGACCGCCGACGCCGACGCCGGGGCGCTGGGCGCGGTGCACCATCATCGCGGCGTTCCAGCGCAGCAGGCGCCGGTAGCCGCGCTCAAGGCCCTCGTCACCGGGGTAGGCCGGCTCGATGCTCTTGGGGATCGTGTTGACGTAGTCGGTCGCCGTGAGGGACGGCACGCCGATCTGCTTCTCGCGCGCCCGGTCGAGCAGGCGCAGCATGACGTACCGGGCCCGGTTGCGGCCACCCTTCTCAATGAGCCCGTCAAGGCTCTCGATCCACTCACCGGTTTCGTCCGGGTCTGTGTCGGGCAGGTTCGTGGGCAGCCCGTTGAGTACGGGGCCGCCCTCGTCGCGTGGGATCACCAGATACCTTTCGTTGCACGTAGCTCGGGGCAATCTTGTCATGTCCCGCCTCGCAGCCACAGCCGTGAGATCGAGACGGACGGCAGTCCTCAACTCTTAGCCCACGCCAACAACCTCTCCAGCGGCCAGGTGTTCACGATGCGTTCGGCCGGGATCCCCATGCTGTGGGCACGCTCGCACCCGTAGTCGAGGAACTCCAGCTGACCGGGGGCGTGCGCGTCGGTGTCAATACTGAACAAGCAG
>JAYUEA010000397.1:0-4055 GCA_043739465.1 Propionibacteriaceae bacterium | reverse complement strand
GTGAGGAAGTTGGCGGTGTTGCGGCCGAGGCTGGGACCGGCGATCACCGCGAGGAAGATCCCGACGAACAGTACGAGGATGACCACGAGGAAGGCCGCCGCGTACGCCGCGGAGCGGAACGCCGTGTCGCCTGCGTGACCGACGGAGCCGAGCTGCAGGGGTTCGGGCGGGGCCATGGGCGAGGTCGGCGTCTCGGTCGTCACGACGACCTCGGCACCTTCTTCGTCACTCATGGTTCTCCCGTCCGGGTGGTGCGGGCCCTCGGCACCCACAGTGCCGAGGGCCGCCAGCGAGCGCCGTGACGCTCGGGTCACGTGATGGCCTGGACCGCGCTGGCAACCTTAGTGCGCAGCGAGCTGGGCAGCGGAGCGTAGCCGAGCTTCTCGAGGCTGGACTGACCCGTCTCGCTCGAGAAGTAGGTCAGGAAGTCCTTGACGATCGCGGACTTGGCGGAGTCGAGACCCGCCGAGCAGACGATCTCGTACGTGACGAGGACTGCCGGGTAGGCGCCCGCGACCTTGGTCGCGTAGTCGAGCTTCAGCGACAGGTCGTTGCCCGTGCCGGTCACGGTCGCGGCCTCGAGGGCCTTGCCGACGCTCGCGCTGGTGAGCTGCACAGCGGCGGAGCCGGTGTTGATCTGCGCGATGCCGAGCTTGTTGTCGGTCGCGTAGCTCCACTCCATGTAACCGAGTGAGCCACTCGTGGCCTTCACGGCCTCGGCGACACCGGACGACTTGTTCTTGCCCTCGCCGCCGACGCCCTTCCAGGCCTTCGAGGTGTCGGGCGTCCAGACCGTCGGCGCGGTGGCCTTCAGGTACTTGGAGACGTTCTCCGTGGTGCCGGACTCGTCGGAACGGTAGAAGACGACGATCTTGTCGCTCGGCAGCGTGACGCCCGCGTTCAGGGCGGCGATGGCCGGGTCGTTCCAGGTGGTGATCTTGCCCTGGAAGATCTTCGCCAGCACGTCCGCGTTCAGGATCAGCTTGTCGACGCCCTTGAGGTTGTACGAGAAGGCGATCGGGCCGACGACCATCGGGAGGTTCCACGCGGCGTTGGTCTTGCAGCGGGCCGCGGCGGCAGTGGCCTCGTCGGCCTTGAGCGCCGAGTCGGAGCCGGCGAAGTCGACCAGGCCGGCGTTGAAGTTCTTGATGCCGGCGCCGGAGCCCGTCGGGTTGTACTCAATCTTGGCCTTGTTCTTGCAGGCGTCGTTGTAGGACGCGATGACGTCCTGGATGGCGTTGGACTGTGCCGATGATCCCTCGGCGGTGATCTGCCCGGCGGGGCAGGCCAGCGCTGCGGCGGCCGGGGTGGCCGCGGAGCTGCCGGTGGTGGCCGTAGTGGTGCTCGAGCAAGCAGCCAGGGCGAGGGTGCTCAGAGCGGCCACGGCCGCCAGCTTCGACAAGCGAGTCATACTCAAGTCTTCCTTCGGTCGGCGAACGTGTGGCGGATCATGTCCGCCTGTAAAGGACGTTAGGCACATCACATGTCCGAACGTGCGGGCTCAGGTGAACGCATGGCAAACGCCAGCCATCGGCTCGCATGTGGCCGGGATGAGCCACGTCGCGGACCCGTCGCGGATCCTGAGATCGGTACTGCAGACGGAACGTACGCGATTGCAGAGGTTTATCGTGGCGTTGGCGGTACCGATCTCAGGAATCTCGACCATCCACTTGCAAGGAAAGCGCTTGCCACCGGGCAGCGCCATAGGAAAGAATGGGCGCGGACCAAGGGAGGTACGCACATGCCGGTGGCGATGGTGACGGGCGGTAGCCGAGGGATCGGCCGAGGCATCACAGAACGGCTGCTGCGGGACGGATACCAGGTGTCGATCCTGGCGACGAAGCCCGCGCCCGAGGACGTGCTGGCTCCGCTGCGGGAGCTCGGCGACGTCTCGTACACCGCTGGTTCGGTCGCGGGCCCGGAGGACCATCGCCGGTACCTCGACGACACGCTCGCCGCATTCGGGCGGGTCGACGTGCTGGTGAACAACGCCGGCGTCGCTCCGAGCGTGCGCAACGACGTGCTCGAGGCGACCACCGACGAGTTCGACCGTGTGCTCGGCATCAACCTGCGCGGGCCGTACTTCCTCACCCAGCTCGTCGCCAACCAGCTCATCGCGCAGCGCGGGGCGGTCATCCCCACCGACAAGCCCTGCGGCGCGATCATCAACGTGTCGTCGATCTCCGCGACGGTCGTGTCGACGAACCGGGGCGAGTACTGCGTCTCGAAAGCCGGCGTCGCCATGGCCACCCAGATCTGGGCCGCGCGGCTCGCTCCCGAGGGGATCGTCGTGTACGAGGTCAGGCCGGGCGTCATCGCGACCGACATGACGGCTGGCGTGAAGGACACGTACGACGCCCTGTTCGCCAACGGGCTGGCGCCGATGCCGCGCTGGGGGACTCCGGCGGATGTGGCCGGTGCCGTGGCCGTACTAGCCTCCGGGCGGATGCCGTACTCGACCGGAGACGTCATCACCGTCGGTGGCGGCATGCAGATCCCGAGGCTCTGAGGGGAGCGACCATGGAGACTGTCGTCGTCGACGGCTACGAGGTGCCGGTGATCACGGCCAACACGGTCGTGGTCGGTACAGGAGCGGCGGGCTACTGCGCCGCCGACCGCCTGGTGATGTTCGGGCAGCCGGACGTCGTCGTGGTGAGCGACAAGATCCGAGCCGGTGCGAGCCGCAATGCCGGCTCTGACAAGCAGACCTACTACAAGCTGACGCTCTCGGGGGCCGAGCCCGACTCCGTACGCGCCATGGCGGAGACCCTGTTCGCCGGCGGCGCCATGGACGGCGACATCGCCCTCGCAGAGGCCGCCTGGTCGGCGCGCGCGTTCTTCCATCTCGTCGAGTCTGGCGTGCCGTTCCCGCACGCACGCTCGGGCGAGTTCATCGGCTACAAGACCGACCACGACCCGCGCCAGCGCGCCACCTCCGTCGGGCCGTTCACCTCGAAGACGATGGTCGAGTCGCTGGAGCACCGGGTGCGCGACGTGCACGGCATCCCGGTCATCGACGGCTGCCGCGTGGTCGACCTGGTTGTCGCCGAGGGACGCGTCGTGGGGCTGCTGTGCCTCAAGACCGACGTCCGCGAGGGGGCGCCGTCGAGGTTCCTGCTGGTGCGGTGCACGAACCTCGTGTACGCGACGGGCGGCCCAGCAGGCATGTACGCCGACTCGGTCTACCCGCACGGGCAGTGGGGCGCGAACGGGGCGCCGCTGCGGGCGGGCGTCCGCGGCAAGAACCTCACCGAGTGGCAGTTCGGGCTGGCCAGTACGAAGCCGCGGTGGAACGTCTCCGGCACGTACATGCAGGTCGTGCCGCGGTTCGTCTCCACCGACACCGACGGGGGGGACGAACGGGAGTTCCTCGACGAGGTGATCGACGACTATGGCCGCCTGCTGACGATGGTCTTCCTCAAGGGCTACCAGTGGCCGTTCGACATCCGGAAGGCGCGCTCGGGCTCGTCGCTGGTCGACCTGCTGGTCTACCGCGAGACGGTGCTGCGGGGGCGGCGGGTGTTCCTCGACTTCCGGACGAACCCTCGTGGCCGGTGGGACCCGTCGACGCTCGCGCCGGAGGCGTACTCGTACCTCGAGAAGGCCGGCGTGATCGGTCTGGGGGAGACGACCCCGATTCAGCGGCTGCAGCACATGAACCTGCCGGCGTACGAGTTCTACCTGGGCCGCAACCCGGGCGTCGACCTGGAGACGGACCTCTTGGAGATCGCTGTCTGCGCGCAGCACAACAACGGCGGCATGTCGGTCGACCAGTGGTGGCAGTCGAACCTCGAGGGCTTCTTCCCCGTGGGGGAGGCGGCGGGTGCGCACGGCGTGTACAGGCCGGGGGGCGCGGCGCTGAACTCGGGCCAGGTGGGGGCGACGCGTGCCGCCACGTACATCGCAGCTCGTCGGCGCGAGGATCCGATCTCGCCGGAGGCGTTCGGGGAGGCGGCGCGTGGGGTCGTGGCAGGCGCGGTCGGGCTGCTGCGTGGGGCGACGGAGCGTGCCTTGACGCAGCCGGACACGACCGACGAGCTGCTGCGCGAGGCGAC
>JAYUEA010000396.1:0-12179 GCA_043739465.1 Propionibacteriaceae bacterium | reverse complement strand
TGTGGCTCAAGCGCCTCACCAGCCAGAACATCGTGTGGGGCGGTATCGCCGGCTGCTTCCCGCCGCTCATCGGGTGGACTGCCGTGACGGGCGGCGTCGCGTGGCCGCCGATCGTGCTGTTCGCGATCGTCTTCTTCTGGACGCCGCCGCACACCTGGGCGCTCGCCTGGCGCTATCGCGAGGACTACGCAGCGGGCGGGGTCCCCATGCTGCCCGTGGTCGCGACCCGCGAGGCCGTCGCGCGTCGCATCCTCATCTACTCCGTGCTCACCGTGGCGACGAGCCTCGTGCTGTGGCCCGTGGCGCACACCAGCTGGCTGTACCCGCTGGTCGCCGGTTCCTGCGGCGCGTGGCTGGTCGTCGAGTCCGTGCTGCTGCTGCGGCGGGCTCGGGCGGGGGCCGACGATGCCACGGCCAAGCCGATGCGGCTGTTCCACTGGTCCAACGCCTATCTGGCACTCGTCTTCGCGGCCGCAGCCCTCGACCCCTGGCTGCTCTAGTGTCGCGCGGCCGTAAGGTCTGCTGCAGCGGGTTTCGGCGACTTCCGTCGTCGCCCATGAGACAGGAATAGGCTTTCCCGGTTGGCGTTCGCCGTTGCCGGGAGGCAGGTCGGTAGGTTTGAGACCGACACCACACCGAAAGGGTCCCACGTTGGCAGACGAGAGGTTCATCGGCAATCCGCTGCGCGACCCTCAGGATCGCCGACTACCCCGCATCGCGGGCCCGTGCGTGCTGGTGATGTTCGGCGTCACCGGCGACCTCGCCCGCAAGAAGCTGATGCCGGCCGTGTACGACCTGGCCAACCGCGGCCTGCTGCCCCCTGGTTTCGGTCTCGTGGGCTTTGCGCGCCGCGAGTGGGCCAACGAGGACTTCGCGACCCGGGTCCACGAGGCCGTCCGTGAGCACGCGCGAACACCTTTCCGCGAAGAGGTCTGGCGGCAGCTCTGCGAGGGGATCCGGTTCGTACAGGGCAACCTCGACGAGGAGTCGTCGTACGAAGAGCTCGCCCGCACCGTCGAGGACCTCGACCAGCTGCGCGGCACCAACGGCAACCGCGCGTTCTACCTGTCGATCCCGCCGGGCCTGTTCGAGACCGTCGTCCAGAACCTGAGCCGCTCCGGGCTCTCCGCGCCCGACCGCGGCGGCTGGAGCCGGGTGGTCATCGAGAAGCCGTTCGGCCACAACCTATCCAGCGCCAAGGAGCTCAACCAGGTCGTGTCGACGGCGTTCCCGTCGAAGTCGGTCTTCCGCATCGACCACTACCTCGGCAAGGAGACCGTCCAGAACCTGCTGGCGCTGAGGTTCGCCAACGAGATGTTCGAGCCGGTCTGGAACAACCACTACGTCGACCACGTACAGATCACGATGGCCGAGGACATCGGCGTCGGTGGTCGGGCAGGCTACTACGACGGTATCGGCGCGGCCCGGGACGTGATCCAGAACCACCTCCTCCAGCTGCTCGCCCTGACCGCGATGGACGAGCCCATCTCGTTCGACGCGACCAACCTGCGGCGCGAGAAGCAGAAGGTGCTGTCGGCCGTCACGACGCCGAAGCGTCTCGACCTCCACACCGCCCGCGGTCGGTACGGGCCCGGCTGGACCGGTGGCCGTCGCGTCGTCGGCTATGTCGAGGAAGAGGGCTTCCAGAACACCTCCACCACGGAGACCTTCGCCGCGATCCGGGTCGACATCGAGAGCCGCCGCTGGGCCGGGGTGCCGTTCTACCTCCGTACAGGCAAGCGCCTCCCCCGCCGCGTCACGGAGATCGCGCTCGCGTTCAAGAAGGCTCCGCACCTGCCGTTCACCGCCACCGACACGCTCGAGCTCGGCCGCAACGCGCTCGTGATGCGGATCCAGCCCGACGAGGGCGTGACGCTCCGCTTCGGCGCGAAGGTGCCGGGCACCCAGATGGAGATCCGCGACGTCAACATGGACTTCGGCTACGGCGACTCCTTCACCGAGATGTCCCCTGAGGCGTACGAGCGGTTGCTGCTCGACGTCCTGCTGGGAGACCCCCCGCTGTTCCCCCAGCAGGAAGAGGTCGAGCTCGGGTGGCAGATCCTCGACCCGGTGCTCAACTACTGGGCTAGCCTCCCGACGCCGCCCGAGGACTATGAGTCGGGCACGTGGGGTCCTGCCAGCGCCCACGAGATGATCGCCCGCGACGGCCGCGCGTGGCGGCGGCCATAGGAGAGTCATGATCATCACGCTCACGAACACCGACACCAGCGAGATCGGCAACGCGCTGCTCAAGGCGCGCAGCCGACTGGGGAGCGCCTCCGGGCTTATCCTGACGCTGATCGTGGCGGCGGAGCAGCGCTCGTTCGCGAAGGCGCACGCGGCCGCGCAGACGGCGGCCCGCGAGCACCCGTGCCGCCTCGTCCTCGTCGTGAAGACCACCGGTAAGACCGACCGCCTCGACGCCGAGATCCACCTCGCCGAGGACGCCCCCGGCGAGGTCATCGTGCTCCGGCTCTCCGGGCTGGTGCGCGACCACGCGGATTCGGTCGTCCTGCCGCTGCTGCTGCCGGACTCCCCCGTCGTCATGTGGTGGCCGGTCAACTCCCCGGACGCCCCCGGCGACGACGTCCTCGGGTCCCTCGCCGACCGCCGCATCACCGACGCGGCCAGCGCAGCCGACCCGATCAAGGCGCTCGAGACCCGCGCGCTGAACCACTCGGCCGGCGACACGGACCTCACCTGGACCAGGCTGACGCTGTGGCGAGCCCTCCTGGCTGCGGCGCTCGACCAGTATCCGATGCGGATCCTGTCCGCTACTGTCACGGGCCCTCGCAACAACGCCCCGGCCGACCTCATGGCCGCATGGCTGCAGAGCCGCCTCAAGGTCACGGTCACCCGCAGGTCGTCGTCGGGACCTGGCATCACCTCCGTCGTGCTGGAGACGCCTGGCGGTCAGGTGATCATCGCCCGCGAGGACGGCAAGACGGCCTCGTACGCAATCCCGGGCCAGCCCCGCCGCACCGTGGCGCTGAAGCGTCGCGACATCAACGAGTTGCTCACCGAAGAGCTGCGCCGCCTCGACGCCGACGAGGTGTACGCGGCAGCGCTGGTCACGCTGCTCACCCGCGGGGGCCGTACGATGCCGACACCGGCTCCCGCCGGCAAGCGCAAGGAGGCCGGGGCGATCGCCGCGGCGCGGGTCGCGAAGACGGGTGCCCGCGCCGACAGCCGCAAGGCGGCCAGGGTGCAGGAAGCGCTTGTACGCCATGAGCCACCGATGCGCCGAGGGCACAGGGCGGACGAGTCATGAGCCCTCGTCTGCTGCGCCGGCTGCCCACCCCGGAGGTGCTGGCCCAGGACGTCGCCGACTCCCTCGTGCGGCGCATCGAGGAGCTACAGGCCGACGGCCGCGTCGTCGAGCTCTGTCTCACGGGTGGACGGGTCGCGAACCTCGCCTACGAGCACCTGGCCCGCGTCGTGCGCCATTCCAAGGTGGACCCCACGCAGCTGGAGCTGTGGTGGACCGACGAGGCCTTCGTCCCCACCGACGATCCCCGACGGAACTCGCTGCAGGCGTTGTCGCGACTGGCGGGCAGCTTCCCGCTCTCCCCTGCTCGGACCCACCCGATGCCTTCGTCAGACGCGTCGGCCGACACGGCACAGGCAGCACTCACCTACGGCACAGAGATCGTCGGCAGCATCATCGACATCTGCCTGCTCGGGCTCGGGGAGGATGGCCACGTAGCCGCGCTGCACCCCGGTCACCCCTCGGCGGACCCGACCTCAGCGGTGGCTATCGGCGTGACCGACTCGCCGAAACCCCCGGCGGAGCAGGTGTCGTTGAGCCTGGCCACCATCAACCGGTCGCGCGAGGTCTGGGTGTTCGCGACCGGAATCCAGAAGGCAGACGCCGTCGCA
The DNA here is from genome assembly GCA_043739465.1 of Propionibacteriaceae bacterium. Taxonomy (GTDB): domain Bacteria; phylum Actinomycetota; class Actinomycetes; order Propionibacteriales; family Propionibacteriaceae; genus Fen-668. The sequence continues at coordinate 8,300 of JAYUEA010000396.1, read as the reverse complement.
CGCACGTTCCGCGGCGACCCGACGACGATCTCCGCTCACGTCAGCGGCGTCGACCGTACGATCTGGTTCCTTGACGACGCCGCAGCGTCGCAGCTCCCGTTCCACTCCTGCCGGTTGTGACCGGCGGAGGGACGCACGGCACGACTCAGTAGATGACGTCGCCGCGGGCGCGACGGTCACGCAGGCCCTGCAGGGCCTCCTCGAGGATCGTGCGGGCCTCGGCGCTGGTGCGCCGCTCCTTCACGTACGCGAGGTGCGTCTTGTAGGGCTGGATCTTCGGCGGAGGCGGCGGGTTGTCCGAGTCGAGGTTGGCCGGGAGCCCGCAGCGCGGGCAGTCCCACTCCAAGGGAACCTGGGCCTCAGCGGCGAAAGCCGGACGCGTCTCGTGCATGTTCGCACAGAAGTACGACACGTACAGACGGGGAGCGGCATCGCCCCGTTCGGCCTCCCCCATGGGTCCGGCACCTACGCGGCTACCGCGAATGGCGCTACCTCCGGCCACGATCCAACTCCTTGATGTTGTGGGTGTTTCCTGACATGTGACGCCCGAGAACCGGGATCAGATGCCGAAGCGGTAGAAGATCAGCAGGGCGACGATGCAGCCCAGCCACAGCGACCCGATGATGATGGTGATGCGGTCGAGGTTGCGTTCGGCCACGCTCGTGCCGCCCATAGCGGTTGACATGCCACCGCCGAAAAGGTCGGACATGCCTCCACCCTTGCCTTTGTGCAGCAGGATGAAGAGGGCCAGGATCACGCTGGTGATCACGAGACCGATGGACACACCAAGGACAGGCCAGGTGAACAGGGGGACGAGCAGACTCACCTGCACATGGTAACCCACGCCTGCCCCCCTCGAAGAACCGAGCGCCCTGGCCGAGTGTCCAAGCCCCGGAACGGCGAGCGGCGCCGAGGGCACGAAGCCCCCGGCGCCGCCGTGTGTGAGGTGATCAGCCCTGGAAGAGCACGATCTTCGAGAACTCCCCGGCGTCGAGGCTGGCGCCACCGACGAGAGCGCCGTCGACGTCCGGCTTCGCCATGATGTCGGCCACGTTGCTGGACTTCACCGAGCCGCCGTACTGGATCTTCACGGCCGCTGCTGCCGTCGCACCGAGAAGCTCGGAGACCTTGCCGCGGATCGCTCCGCAGACCTCCTGCGCGTCCTCGGGGGTGGCGACCTCGCCGGTGCCGATGGCCCACACGGGCTCGTAGGCGATGACGAGCGCGCCGACCTGCTCGGCCGTGAGGCCTTCGAGGCAGGCCGTGACCTGTGCGAGGACGTGCTCCACGTGCGTGCCGGCCTTGCGGATCTCCAGCACTTCGCCGCAGCAGACGATCGGCGTCATGCCGGCCGCGATGACGGCCACGGCCTTGGCGTTGATGATGGCGTCGGTCTCACCGTGGTACTCACGGCGCTCCGAGTGACCCACCACGACGTACGTGCAGCCGAGCTTGGCGAGCATGTCCGCCGAGATCTCGCCCGTGTACGCACCGGAGGCGTGGACGGAGACGTCCTGGGCACCCCAGGCGATCGGGTACTTCTCGGCCTCGATCAGCGTCTGCACCGTACGGATGTCGGTGAAGGGCACGATCACGGCAGCACCGGTCGTCGCCGGGTTGTACTTGTGGTCCGCCAGGGTCCACGCGAGCTTCTGGACGAGTCCGGTCGCCTCCACGTGGTTGAGGTTCATCTTCCAGTTGCCCGCCATCAGCGGGGTACGGTTCGCCATCGCTCAGCCTTCCAGCACGGACAGACCCGGAAGGGTCTTGCCCTCGAGGTACTCCAGCGACGCACCGCCGCCGGTCGAGATGTGGCCGAACGCGTCGTCGGCGAAGCCGAGCTGGCGGACAGCCGCCGCGGAGTCACCGCCGCCGACGACCGTGAACGCGTCGGTCTCGGCGAGAGCGGCTGCCACGGCCTTGGTGCCCTGGGCGAGGGCATCGATCTCGAACACGCCCATCGGGCCGTTCCAGAAGACGGTCTTGGCGCCGAGGATGGCGTCGGCGAAGATCTTCTCGGTCTCAGGGCCGATGTCCAGGCCGCCCTGGTCGGCGGGGATCTTGTCCGCCGCGACGACCGTGACGTCGGAGACCGTGCGCCCGGCGAAGTCGAACGACGCCGCGACCCGGGTGTCGACCGGCAGCAGGATCTGCTTACCGGCGGCCTCAGCCTCAGCCATGTAGCGGACGCAGGTCTCGAGGTTGTCGGCGTCGAGGATCGAGCTGCCGACCTCGTAGCCCTTGGCCTTGAGGAAGGTGTAGCTCATGCCGCCGCCCACGACCAGGGTGTCCGCGACCTTGAGCAGGTTCTCGATGACGGCCAGCTTGTCGGCCACCTTCGCGCCGCCGAGGACGACCACGTACGGACGCTCCGGCTGCTGGGTCAGCTTCTTGAGCACGTCGACCTCCTTGGCGACCAGCGAGCCGGCCGCACTGGGGAGGATCTTGGCGATGTCGTAGACGGACGCCTGCTTGCGGTGGACGACACCGAAGCCGTCGGAGACGAAGACGTCGGCGAGCGCCGCGTACTTCTCGGCAAGTGCGGCGCGTACGGCGTCGTCCTTGCTCTCCTCGCCCGGCTCGAACCGGACGTTCTCGCACATGCCGATCTGGCCGTCGGCAAGGCCGGCAGCCATGGCCCGTGCGGACTCGCCGACCACGTCGGTGGCCAGCGCCACGTCAGTGCCGAGGAGCTCCCCCAGCCGCGTGGCGGCCGGGGCGAGCGAGTACTTCGGGTTGAACTCACCCTTGGGCCGGCCCAGGTGAGCCAGTACCACGACCTTTGCCCCGGCCTTGAGCAGACCGGTCAGCGTCGGCAGCGCGGCGCGGATACGTCCGTCATCAGTGATGACGTCGCCGTCCAGCGGCACGTTGAAATCACAGCGGATCAGAACGCGCTTGCCTGCGAGCGCGCCGAGGTCGGGTACTGACTTCACCTGTTGGGCCTTTCGTCGATTGTCGAGGTACGGATCAGAGCTTGGAGCCGACGAGGACCGTGAGGTCCACGAGACGGTTGGAGTAGCCCCACTCGTTGTCGTACCAGCCGACGACCTTGACCATGTTGCCGATCACCTTGGTGAGCTGAGCGTCGAAGATGCACGACGCCGGGTCGGTCTCGATGTCCTTGGAGACGATCGGGTCCTCGGTGTAGACGAGCCTGCCCTTCATGGAGCCCTCGGCGGCTGCCTTCACGATCGCGTTGACCTCTTCGACGGTGGTCTCGCGAGCGGCCTCGAACGTGAGGTCGGTCGCTGAACCGGTCGCGAGCGGGACGCGCATGGCGTACCCGTCGAGCTTGCCCTTGAGCTCCGGGAGCACGAGCGATACGGCCTTGGCGGCGCCGGTCGTGGTGGGGACCATGTTGAGGGCGGCGGCACGCGCACGACGCAGGTCGCTGTGCGGGGCGTCCTGCAGGTTCTGGTCCTGCGTGTACGCGTGGATCGTCGTCATGAGGCCCTTGACGATGCCGACGCCATCGTTGAGGGCCTTGGCCATCGGGGCGAGGCAGTTCGTCGTGCAGGACGCGTTGGAGATGATGTTCATCGTCGCCGCGTCGTACTTGTCGTCGTTGACGCCCATGACGATGGTGATGTCCTCGTTCTTCGCCGGAGCGGAGATGAGCACCTTCTTGGCGCCGGCGGTGATGTGCGCCTTGGCCTTGGTGGCATCCGTGAAGAAGCCGGTCGACTCGATGACGATGTCGACACCGAGGTCGCCCCACGGAAGGTTCGCCGGATCCTTCTCGGCGAAGGCCTTGATCTCCTTGCCGTCGACGTAGATGGCGTTGTCGTCGTAGGTGACCACGCCCGGGAAGCGACCGAGGATCGAGTCGTACTTGAGCAGGTGCGCGAGGGTGCGGTTGTCGGTCAGGTCGTTGACCGCGACGACCTCAAGGTCCGCGCCGGCGGCGACGAGAGCGCGGAAGTAGTTGCGGCCGATGCGGCCGAACCCGTTGATTCCAACCTTGACAGTCATGTGCAGGACTCCTTCTCACCGGGTGCTCCCGCACCCGGAACAGACGTTCGGACATCGTCAGCCTAACGAATCCCCGATCGCTGCGTGCACCCGGGTCACGGGTCGGTGACGCCTACAGTTCGTCGTAGTCAGGAGGCAGGACGGCGCCGGTGTCGGGCACGCCGAGCTCGGCCGCGCGACGGTCCGCCATGGCTAGGAGCCGCCGGATCCGACCCGCCACCGCGTCCTTGGTCAGCGCGGGTACGTGCAGTGCTCCGAGCTCCTCGAGCGACGCCTGCTTGTGCCCCAGGCGGAGCGTGCCGGCGGTGAGGAGGTGGTCGGGTACGTCCTCGCCGAGGATCTCCAGGGCCCTGCTCACGCGCATGCCGGCGGCGACCGCGGCGTGGGCGGAACGGCGCAGGTTGGCGTCGTCGAAGTTGGCCAGGCGGTTGGCGGACGCGCGCACCTCGCGGCGCACCCTGCGCTCCTCCCAGGCCAGCACGGTCTGGTGGGCGCCGAGCCTGGTGAGCATCGCGGCGATCGCGTCACCGTCGCGGATGACGACCCGGTCGACGCCTCGTACGTCCCGAGGCTTCGCGATGATCCCGAGGCGTCGTGCGGCGCCGACGAGGGCCAGGGCCGACTCCTGCCCGGGGCAGGTGACCTCCATGGACATCGAGCGACCGGGCTCGGTGAGCGAGCCATGAGCAAGGAACGCGCCGCGCCACGTGGCGACCGCGTCGCAGATCCCGCCCCCGACGACCGACGGGGGCAGACCACGTACGGGCCGGCCACGCTTGTCGACCAGACCGGTCTGGCGGGCGAGGGCGCCGCCATCCTTGATGAGACGGACGATGTAACGGGTGCCGCGGCGCAGTCCGGAGGATGTCACCGTCACCAGCTCGGACTGAAGCCCGAAGACCTCGGTGACGGTGGAGCGCAGCCGACGGGCTGCGGCACCGGTGTCGAGCTCAGCCTCGACGATGATCTGCCCGCCCGCGAGGTGGAGCCCACCGCCGAACCGGAGCATCGCGGCAGTCTCCGCGCGGCGGCAACAGGGTTTCGTCGTGACCACAGTCGCCAGCTCGGACTTCACCTGCTGGGTCAACGCCATTGGGCAATCTTGTCATACCTGGGCAGTGGCCCGTTGACCGCTAGGACGGTGACCAAGTACGACGGTGGTCTCGTCCGGGGCGTCCTCGCGCAGTCCGACGACGTCGGCCTCGATCGCCAGCGGCAACCATCGGCAGCACCCTCCCCTGGATCCCCAGGAACTGTCCCAGAGCCGGCAGCCGCATCTGCCCCGCGGTCATTCTCGGCCGAGGTCCCGGTGCATGACCTGCACGGGCATCGAACGCTCACGTAGCCGACGAGCCAGCTCCTCGGCGATGGCTGTCGACCTGTGCTTGCCGCCGGTGCAGCCGATGGCGAGCTCGACCTGTCGCTTGCTCTCCCGTACGTAGCCGGGCAGGACCGTGTCGAGCAGCCCGAGCAGGTGCTGCAGGAACGGCTCGGTGGCCGGCTGGCCGAGCACGTACGAGGACACCGCCTCGGACAGACCTGTCTGCGGTCGAAGCTCCGGCACCCAGTGGGGATTCGGCAGGAACCGTACGTCGAAGACCATGTCCGAATCGATCGGCACCCCGTTCTTGAAGCCGAACGAGACGACGATCACGCGCAGCTCGTCGCGGTCGTCGCCGCCGTAGGCGTGCGCCACCCGCTGCTGGAGCTGATGGACGTTGAGCGAGGAGGTGTCGATGACCATGTCCGCGGTGGCGCGCAGCGTCGACATCATCCTGCGCTCGCGGTGGATGCCGTCGACGAGCCTGCCGTCCTCCTGCAGGGGAACCGGTCGACGCGACGACTCCTGCCTCTTCACGATCACCTCGTCGGTCGCCTCGATGAAGCAGATCTCGGCGCGGATGCCGTCAGCCTGCAATTCCGAGAACATGACGGGAAGGTGCTGCATGTCGGAGCGGCTGCGGACATCGATGACAACGGCGACCTTGAACACTTTGTCCGCGGCCAGCTGGCGCACGAGGGCCGGCAGCATCACCGGGGGAAGGTTGTCGACGACGTACCAGCCGTGGTCCTCCATCGCATGGGCCGCGGTCCTGCGACCCGCGCCCGACATGCCGGTGATGACGACGACGCGCTGTACAGACTCGGGCTCGCTCACACCGCCATTATCCCGCTGCTCGGCCCGGACAGGACCGGGCACACGGGATCAGTCGAGGATCTCTCCGGTTGTGAGGTTCACCGACTCGGGCACCTGCTGCGAGGCGACGGCTGCGACGACCGCCTCCGCGAGCCGAGGACCGAAGCCTGGCGTCGCGGCGACGTCGGCCGCAGTGGCCCCCCGAAGCTTCTTCAGCGACCCGAACCGGCGCAGCAATGCCTTGCGGCGTACGTCCCCGAGGCCGGGCACATCGTCGAGGAGGGACTCCACCATCGACACGCTGCGCCGACCGCGGTGATGGGTGATGGCGAACCGGTGGGCCTCGTCGCGGACGCGCTGCAGCAGGTACAGGCCCTCGCTCGTGCGGGGCAGGATGACAGGGAACTCCTCGCCGGGCACCCAGACCTCCTCGAGGCGCTTCGCCAGGCCGCAGACGGCGACGTCGGTGATGCCGAGATTCGCGAGCACCGCCCGCGCAGCCGCCACCTGCGGGGCACCGCCGTCGACCACCAGCAACCCGGGCGCGTACGCGAAGCCTCGTGGAGCGCGTGTGGTCGCGTCGACGCGGACGGCCGTCACGTCCTGGTCGGCGGAGAGCAGCTCGCGCTCCTCGATGAGGCGACGGAAGCGGCGCGTGAGCACCTCGGTCATCGCGCCCACGTCGTTGGACTCGACCGTGCGGACCACGAACCGGCGGTACTCCGACTTGCGCGACAACCCGTCCTCGAAGACCACCATCGACGCCACGGTCTCGGTGCCCTGCAGGTGGGAGATGTCGAAGCACTCGATGCGGAGCGGGGCCGTGGGCAGTTCCAGCGCCTGCTGGATCTCCTCGAGCGCGATGTTGCGGGTGGTCAGGTCGCTGGCCCGCCGGGTCTTGTGGCGGACCAGTGACTCGGCGGCGTTCTTCGTGACGGTGTCGAGGAGGACCCGCTTGTCACCGCGGTGCGGGACCTGGATGCGTACCTTCGCCCCCCGTTCGGTCGCGAACAGCTGCTCCATGAGGTCGGCGTCCGCCGGCAAGGACGGCACGAGGACGAGCGGCGGCACGGCACGGCGCCTCTCCTGGGGCGTCATGTCCGCCGTGACGAGATCGGCGTAGAGCTGGAGCAGGAACGCTTCGACCAGCTCTGTCTCGTCGCCGTCGTCGGCCCGGTCGGCGACCCAGCCCCGCTCCCCCTGCACGCGCCCGTCACGGACATGAAAGACCTGCACCGCGACCTCGAGCTGGTCGACGGCGAGCGCCACGACATCGGCGTCAGTACCGTCGTCGAGCACGATCGCGTTGCGTTCCAGCGCCTTGCGCAGGGCGCCGAGCTGGTCTCGTACGACCGCGGCATGCTCGTACTCCAGGTTCGCCGACGCGGTCGCCATCTGGTTCTCGAGGCGACGTTCCATCGCGCGCGTCTGACCGCCCATGAAGGCGCTGAAGTCCTCGACGATCGCGCGGTGGGCCTCGAGGGTGATCCGGCCGACGCACGGCGCCGAGCACTTGTTGATGTAGCCGAGCAGACAGGGTCGCCCCGACGCCGCGGCGGAGCGGAACGTGCCGGAGCTGCAGGAGCGCATCGGGAAGACGTTGAGGAGCGTGTCGACGGTGTCGCGGATGGCCCAGGCCTGACCGTAAGGGCCGTAGTAACGCCAGCCCCGCCGCTTCGAGCCACGCCCCACGAAGACCCGCGGGAAGTCCTCGGACCAGCTGATGCACAGCCAGGGGTAGGTCTTGTCGTCGCGGTACTTCACGTTGAAGCGCGGGTCGTACTTCTTGATCCACGTGTACTCGAGCTGGAGCGCCTCGAGCTCGTTCTGGACCACCGTCCACTCGACCTTCGCGGCCGTGAAGACCATCGTGCGAGTACGGTGATGAAGGCTGGCGGGATCGGCGAAGTATGAGTTGAGGCGTGAGCGAAGACTCTTCGCCTTGCCCACGTAGATCACCGTGCCGTGGGCGTCGCTGAAACGGTAGACGCCAGGACCGGTGGGGATCGCCCCCACCTTGGGCCTGTACGTCACGGGATCTGCCACAGTCGCCAATGTACTGGCCCCCTCGGACACCCGATCGCGATGGTTCTAGAACCTATGGACAGGTGCGGCGCCCTTGGACCTGGAGGACGCATGATTCCCGACATCCACCGACGCAGCCTCTTTGCAGGAGGCCTCGGGCTGA
>JAYUEA010000395.1:0-4063 GCA_043739465.1 Propionibacteriaceae bacterium | reverse complement strand
ACGGCGCCGGTCATCTCTCCCGGCTGTGGCGCATGGTGATCCCGGTCACCGCCCCGAGCATCGCGACCGTCGCGCTCGTGACGATCGTCTCGGAGTGGAACGAGTACATCTGGCCGCTCATCATCACCACCGACCCCAACCTGATGACTCTTCCGGTCGGCCTGACGCTGCTCCAGAACAACGAGAGCGGCCCTTCGGGGTACGGCGTCATGATGGCCGGCGCGGTCATCGTCATCCTCCCCGTGCTGGCGATCTTCGCATTCCTGCAGCGCTACATCGTGGCCGGGCTCACTGCGGGCACGGCCTCAAACTGACGAAAGGAAATCCCTCCACCATGTCACTCTCTCTGGATCGTCGAAACTTCCTCGCCCTTGGCGGCGCCGGCATCGGCGCCCTCGCTCTCGGCGCCTGCGGCGGCCCTAACACCTCCGGGGCCACCGCGTCCTCGTCCGCGGCGAACGCTACGGACTGGTCCAAGGTGACTCCCGCCGCCGAGATCACGTTCTGGTCGAACCATCCCGGCAAGTCGCAGGACGTCGAGAACTCGCTCATCGCGGCGTACCACAAGGCCCAGTCCGAGACGAAGGTCACTCTCGTCACGGCCGGCGCGAACTACGAGGAGGTCGCCCAGAAGTTCCAGACCGCCCAGCAGGGCGGGCAGCTGCCGCATGTCGTCGTGTTCTCGGACGTGTGGTGGTTCCGGTACTTCATCAACGACTCGATCATCAACCTCGACGGGGTGCTGAGCCACCTCAAGGTCGACACGGCCGACTACGTGCAGGGCCTGTACAAGGACTACTCGTACAACAACCTGCAGTGGGCAGTCCCGTACGCCCGCTCGACGCCGATCTTCTACTACAACAAGGCAATGTGGGCCGCAGCGGGCCTCGAAGGCCGGGCGCCGAAGACGTGGCAGGAGTTCGCGACGTGGGCGCCCAAGCTCAAGGCCGCCAACCCCACCGCCCAGGTCGCGCACATGTACGCAGCGGCCGCCGACTACGACTCCTGGACGCTGCAGAACAAGATCTGGGGCGAAGGCGGCGCCCTCAGCAAGGACTGGACGATGACGTGCGACTCGGCCGAGGTCGTCAGGACGCTCCAGTTCACCCAGGACTCCGTGTACAAGCAGAAGTGGGCCGGCGTCTCCGCCAAGGACGTCTCAGCCGACTTCTCGGCAGGCGCCGCCGCGTCGTACGTCGGATCGACGGGATCCCTGGTCGGGGTCCTGAAGACAGCGAAGTTCGACGTCGGCGTCGGGTTCCTGCCCGGCGGATCCCAAGCGACGGACCTGGTCTGCCCGACCGGCGGGGCCGGCCTCGGCATCCCGAAGGCGATCACGCCCGAGCAGCAGCTCGCGGCGGCGAAGTTCCTCGCGTTCCTCGGACTGCCCGAGAACACCGCGGCCTTCGCGGCGGCGACCGGCTACCTTCCCGTACGGAAGTCGAGCGACATGAGCCCGGTCTACGCCAAGCTGCCGCAGGCCAGGATCGCTGTCGACCAGCTCGCGCACACGCGGTCGCAGGACTACGCGCGTGTGTTCCTGCCGGGTGGTGACCGCGAGATCGGCATGGCGAACTCCGACATCCTCACCCAGCAGGCGAACATCGCCGATCGCCTTGCGAAGCTCAAGTCCACGCTCACCGGCATCTACACCACGGACGTGAAGCCGAAGCTCGCCTGAAACGCGCAGGAAGGCGGCCCGCCTGCCTCAGGTAGGCGGGCCGTCGGCGGTCGTATACTCGCCATGAACACGGGAGTCCGGAGACGCCGGGCTGAGAGGAAGGTTCTCTACCTTCGACCGTCGAACCTGATCTGGGTCATGCCAGCGCAGGGAGGCAGCTCGAGACGCCGATGACCGGCGTCGACCCGTGCCCGAACCGACAAGGGGACAGGCACATGGCAACACCATCCACCACATCTTCTGCGACCACGCGTACGTACGGGTGGCGGGTCGTCGACATCGTCGTCGCCGCCGTCCTCGGCGTCGCCACCGGCATCATCTTCGTCGGCTGGAACTTCGTCGGCGGGGCCGGCTACGAGGTCTTCAACGCGGTCACCCCGGGCCTCGGCGGGCTGGCCGTCGGCATCTGGCTGCTGGGCGGCGTGCTCGGAGGGCTCGTCATCCGCAAGCCTGGCGCCGCGCTGGCGGTCGAGCTGCTCGCGGCGCTCGTGTCCGCCGCGATCGGCAACGTGTGGGGCATCGCGACGCTCTACTCCGGTCTCGCCCAGGGGCTCGGCGCGGAGCTGATCTTCCTGCTGTTCGCCTACCGCCGCTGGAGCCTCACGATCGCCGCCCTCGCAGGTGCGAGTGCCGGGGTCGGCGCCTGGGTCCTCGAGTTCGCGACGGGCAACATCGCGAAGTCCGTGGGCTTCAACCTCACCTACCTCGTCTGTCTGCTCGTCTCCGGTGCCGTGCTGGCTGGCGCTGTGGGCTGGGTGCTGACGAAGGCGCTCGCAACCTCCGGCGCGCTCTCCCGCTTCGAGGCGGGCCGTGAGGCGCGGGCGGACGTCTGAGTGAGCCCTGCGACCGTACGACTCTCGTGCTGGGGCTGGCGTCATGCCGGACGCGCCGCGTGGGCGGTTTCCGGGGTCTCGCTGACCATCGAGCCCGGGGAGCGCGTGCTGCTGCTCGGCGCGTCCGGCGCGGGCAAGTCGACGCTGCTGCACGCTCTCGCCGGGGTGCTCGGCAGCGCCGACGAGGGTGAGTCCGCGGGGTCGCTGATGGTCGACGGCCAGCGCCCGCGCCCGGGCAGCGCCGGCCTCGTCATGCAGGACCCCGACGCGGCGACGATCCTCGCGCGGGTCGGGGATGACGTGGCGTTCGGGCTCGAGAACCTCGCCGTCGACCGGGACCAGATCTGGCCGCGGGTGCGGTCTGCGCTGGCCGATGTCGGCCTCGACCTGCCGCTCGACCACAGCACCGAGCACCTGTCGGGCGGCGAACGGCAGCGGCTCGCGCTCGCCGGGGCCCTCGTCATGCAGCCCGGCCTGCTGCTCCTCGACGAGCCCACGGCCAACCTCGACCCGGTTGGCGTGGACGAGGTACGGGACGCGGTCGGGCGCCTCGTCGACGATCGGCGGACCACGCTCGTCGTCGTCGAGCACCGCATCGACACCTGGCTGCCGCTCGTCGACCGCGTCATCGTGCTGGCGCCGGGCGGTGGCATCGTCGCCGACGGCCCGCCTTCCAGCGTCTTCTCCCAGCACGGCGCGGAGCTCGCCGCGCTGGGCGCGTGGGTGCCGGGGATCAGCCACGGCCTCGTACCGCGCACTCCTCCCGCGTCTGGAGGCGATGCCCTCTGCGGGACGGAGCTGGTGATCGGGTACGAGACCGACAACCCTGTCCGTACGTTCCCGTCCGTCAGCATCCCCGCCGCCCTGTCGACCACGCTCACCGGCGCGAACGGAAGCGGGAAGACCACCCTGGCGCTCACGCTCGCCGGCCTGGTCCCCGCGCTGAGCGGTCGGGTCGTTGCGTCGGACAGCATCAGCCCGCAGGGTCGTACGAGCCCATGGCGATGGCGGTCGCGGGAGCTGCTGACGCGTCTCGGCACGGTGTTCCAGGACCCCGAGCACCAGTTCGTCGCGGGCTCGGTCGCCGACGAGCTCGCGATCGGCCTGACGGCATTGAAGCGGCCGGTGGGTGAGATCACGGCGACCGTCGACGCTCTCCTCGAGCAGCTGCACCTCACGCGGCTGGCGAAGGCGAACCCGTTCACGTTGTCGGGGGGAGAGAAGAGGCGCCTTTCGGTGGGCACCGTGCTCGCCACCAGCCCCGCCGTCATCTTCTTCGACGAGCCCACGTTCGGCCAGGACCGCAATACGTGGATCGACCTCGTACGACTCGTCACCGCGCAACTCGACGCCGGTACCACGGTCGTGTCGGTCACCCACGACCGCGACTACCTGGCACTGCTCGGCGAGAACCGGATCCACCTCGAGGTGGGCTCGTGATCGCCCGACCGCGGGTCCCGTCCACGCCGCTGGACCGGGTGAACCCGGTCACTCGGATCGCGGCCGCCGTCATCGTGTCGCTGCCCTTGCTGGTCACCCTCGACTGGGT
>JAYUEA010000394.1:0-4065 GCA_043739465.1 Propionibacteriaceae bacterium | reverse complement strand
CGACGCATCTCCCAGGACCCTGAGGTTGCGGCGCCGGATCCGCTGGATCGTCGCCGCCACCATCAGCTACAACGCGATCGAAGCAGTCGTCGCGATCTCCGCCGGCAGCATCGCCTCCTCCGCGGCCCTCGTGGGGTTCGGCTTGGACTCGATCGTCGAGGTTCTCTCCGCGGCGGCCATCGCCTGGCAGTTCAGCGCCCGCGATCCCGAGACACGCGAACGGATGGCACTACGGCTGATCGCGGTCTCCTTTTTCGCGCTCTCGATCTACGTCACCGTCGACGCGGCGCTCACGCTGGCGGGAGTCAACACCGTCGAGCACAGCCCCGTCGGGATCATCCTCACGTCCGCGAGCCTACTGATCATGCCTGCTCTCAGCCTCGCCGAGCGGCGCACCGGCCAGCACCTCGGATCGGCCTCCGCCGTGGCGGATTCCAAGCAGACGCTTATCTGCGCCTACCTGTCGGGGGCGGTCCTGATCGGGCTGCTCCTGAACACCCTTTTCGGCTGGGCCTGGGCGGACCCTGTGGCGGCCCTTGTCGTGGTCGTCTTCGCCGTCAGAGAAGGAATTGAAGCCTGGAAGGGTGAGGCCTGCACTGTGCCGGTGTCTGTCCTGACCGGCGAACGATCAGCCGAAGACGCATGAGCACCACTGAGCACCTCCGGCTTCGGCGACGAGGCTACGCACTCGAGATCATCACGCTGGGCTGGAACGTGATCGGCGTCATCGTCCTCGCCGTACTGGCCCTGGCCGCATCCTCGGTAGCCCTGGCAGGCTTCGGGTTGGACAGCCTCATCGAGATCGGGGCGAGCACCGTTGTCCTCTGGGAGCTGATCCCGCCGCGTAACGGACACTCGACCTGCTCGGCAGACTGCCTGCAGTACTGGCCAGTGGTGCCTGCCACGGCCGGCTCGGTCATGTCACCGGTCCAGGGTGTCAGTGCGGCCCTTGCCACGACGAAGGCGACCAGCGCCGGTGATGCTCACCGCGGGAGGCTGGCCCCTCTACACGTTCGTCAAGGACATTGCTCGTGGTCAGGTCGCAGGCGAAGGTGTCACGACCTTCGGCGGGACCTGGTATGCCGTATCACGATCCGGCGCGCCTGTCATGGCAGCAGCCGAGTCTGCTCCGGCAACCACCAGTAGCAGCAGCGGCGTATACGGCCGCATCGGCTACTGACGGCAGAACCCCGCCGGCGGCCCGCCTGCGACCAAGCGGCGCCTCCACGTCGGGCACTAGCGACCCTTTAACCTCTCCCCGCCGCCATGCTGGAACGGCACGCGCCTCGTTGTGCGGCGGTACGCGGACCTTGCTCGAGGTGTGACGTAGGAGTGACGGCCGTCGGAGCGGGGGCAGGCCAGGTCTGGAGACACCCGCTACGTGGACACGACCGAGATGTCGTTCGAGGTGCCGCATCTGGGCTCGCTCGACGAGCCCAGCAGATCAGCCTTGGGCGCCGAAGAGCAGCCCGAGGAGATAGGTGACCGTGGCGGCGCTGTATCCGATGATCAGCTGCCGTAGTCCGCGTTTGAGTGGCGAGGCTCCCGAGAGCAGGCCAACCACAGCACCCGTCGCGAGCAGCGTCAGCCCGACCAGGACAGCCGAGACCACGACCGCAAGCATGCCTTGGAGGCCGAACAGGTAAGGCAGGACCGGGATGATGGCTCCGGAGGCGAAGAAGCAGAAGCTGGAGACCGCTGCCCCCAGACCGGTGCCGACCGCCTCATGCTCGTCGATTGCCTCGATCTCGCCGACTGCCGTCTCGTCGGAGCCTTGACGGACCTGGTGCTGTGCGCTGCCCTCCAGCACGCGATCAGCGCGCGCGTCGGCCTCCTCGACACCCATCCCCTGCGCTCGGTACAACAGCGCGAGCTCATTGGCGTTGGCGTCCAGCTGCGAAACTGCCTCATGAGTGTCGGGATCCGGCGTGGACGCCTCGAGGAGCTCACGCTGCGAATGGACCGAGACGTACTCCCCGGCGCCCATCGACAACGCGCCCGCCAGCAGCCCGGCAACCCCCGTCAAGAGGATGACGTGGGTAGAAACACCGCTCGCGCCGACCCCGAGGATCAGGGACAGGTTGCTGACCAAGCCGTCGTTGGCGCCGAACACTGCCGCCCGGAACGAACCCGAGAGCCGTTTGCGGCCACGCGTCGCCAACGCACGTACGACCTCGCCATGGATCCGCTCGTCAGCCGCCATCGTCACGGTCGCATCCGGGTCCTCCGCATAAGGCGACCGACCCTCAGCGCGTTGCGCGAGAGCGAGCACGAAGACAGACCCGAAGCGGCGCGCAAGTACCCCGAGGAACCGGGTCCGCAAGCCGGAGCGCAGCGGCTTCCCGGTGTCGTCGCCGAGCAAGTCCAACCAGTGGGCCTCATGCCGGCCCTCGGCCTCAGCAAGGCCCAGCAGGATGTCGCGCTCCTCGCCCACGCGGCGGCTGGCAAGGTCGCGGTAGACAGCCGCTTCGGCCCTTTCATCCGCCAGGTACTGGCGCCACCGCCTGATCGTGGCCGGGCTCGGCACCGTCGAGGCGGGGGTGTTGGACGTCGTCGACATGAATGGTCCTTCGGTCGGCTCGGGCCGAAGGCCACCATCAAGAAGGGCGGCCTCAACCAAAGACGAGACGCCGACTCACGGTGGGCGCCTCATAAGGGATCTGGCCGAAGGTCTCGTTCGCCCGTAGCCGGGTGGTGCACCGGGCTCGGAAGCCAGCATGTCGACGCACCGCCACCACAACTGGACGCGCCAGCGCAGCAGGAACTACTCCCCTTCGCCCACAACCATAGCCGCAGAGGCCGGCCTGGACTTCTCCGATCGGGGTCGAAGGTCGTCCTACCCAGCCGGCACTCGTCAGACGCGACCAACATCCCGACTTTTTCGAGAGTCGGATCTTCGGCCTCGGGCAACCTTCCGTAGGGGCACATCAACAGTGAGGAGTCGGCTCAGAGGGGGCGCGAAAGCGGCTCTCATCACCTCGGCGCGAGCGGGTTCTGCGGCTTGCAGGTGAGGCGTCTTGGTCAGGAGCTGGGTGTCGGCGGCCCTGACGACCCTGCTTGGCCCAGAGTTCGGCGGCTCGCCCTCCACAGGAGGTACACGCCGACAAGGGCGACAATGGGCCCGACGATGGCCCACAGGGTCACACCGGACATGACGCTCCCCCCGACCACACCGACTCCCTGCAGCGTCCACACGACGCCGATCAATACCAGCACTACTCCGCCAACCAGCAAGATCACGCGTTGGGCCTTCATCTCTCCACGCTACAGACCCTCCCAACAATCGCCAGCGCGATCGGCGGGCTCATCGGAAGCCTCGGAGTTGGGTTCCTGGGACTGGCGCACGTCTTCCTCGCACCGGCCTTGTACGGCCCGGTGGCGACCGTCGGCATCGCCGTCATGGGCAGCTCCCGGCTCGCCGTCGGCTGACGCCGCAGGCCCAAGAAACCATGTCGATCGAAGGGCTGGCGTCCCGGTCGCCCTCACTTGCTCGTGTAGACACTGGCGACTACCCCGGCTCCAAGAACGAGCCGCACCAGGCGCAACTCCTGCCGCCATCGGTCGGCCCTGTTGCCGTCGAACACGACCCAACCCGTACGCCGCCAAACCACAAGACCACGCCGAAACCGATCGGCTACCGGACTCTCTGGATCCGCGGGCTGCCAAGATCGAGGGGTGAGCACCGCCGACATCAGAGACCGCCAACTCCAGCGCTGCTGCGATGCGCTGGCCGCCGTGGATCCAGGCGCGACGACACTGTGTGCAGGCTGGTCCGCGCACGATTTGGCGCTGCACCTGTGGTCCATCAAACGCGAGCCGCTGGCTTGGGCCGGCATGCTCCTGCCGGTGCTCGCGCCGCTCACGAGACAGCGCGCTGAACGGATCCGCCGCCGGTGGCCCTACGAGGATCTCATCGACCAGCTCCGCTCGGAATCGGGTGCGATCGCCTGCATGCCCCTGGATCGCTGGGAGGACCACCGCCACGCACTCGGCGAGTACTACGTCCACACCCAAGATGTGGCCCGCCCTCACGGTGTCCCCCAGCCAGCCCTTGACGATGAACTG
>JAYUEA010000393.1:0-4095 GCA_043739465.1 Propionibacteriaceae bacterium | reverse complement strand
GCGGAGACGGCTCCGGCTGTACAGGGGGTCCGCGTTGTCGGGGTCCGTCCACCACGTCAGGCCAGCCTCACGGCAGGCGGCCTCGGTGTCGGCCCGCCGCACGCCGAGCAACGGCCGCAGCAGCCGGCCGTGCCGCTCGGCCATGCCGGCCAGCGACCGGGTTCCCGAGCCCCGAGCGAGGCCGAGCAGCACGGTCTCAGCCTGGTCGTCGAGCGTGTGCCCTACCAGCACGACAGCGTCGCGGTCAGCGAGAAGCGCCCGATAGCGAGCCGCCCGAGCTGCTGCCTCCGGCCCGCCACCGCGGTCTGTGACAGCGACCTGTACGACCTCGGCCTCCACACCCAGCGTGTCCAGCTGCTCCACCGCGCGGGCCGCGGCCTCCGCCGAACCGGACTGCAGCCCGTGGTCGACGACGATCGCCCGCACCGGCAGCGCCAGCTCCTCGACCCGCCGCGCGCACCATGCCGTACCAGCCGCCAGGGCTAACGAGTCAGCCCCGCCGGACACCCCGACGACGATGCTCCGTACAGGCCTGGCCCCGACCGTGCGCCCAGCCGGCAGGCCGCAAGCGACGATCTCCCGCAGCGACCGCCGCACGGCGTGCGCCACTCGCAGCCCCGCGGGCCCGAGCTCCTGGCGCGCCATCAGCAGACCCGGTCCACCCACGCGCCCGGGTCGGCGATCTCGTCGCTCGATGGCAGCTCCGCCACGCTCTCGTACACCCGGTTCAGCCCCTCGATGCCCACCCGGTCGATGACTGCCCGGCAGAACCGGGCGCCCTCGCCGTACTGGGCGTGCTTCACGTCGAGGCCCATGACGCTGCGCAGGATGGCATCGAGCCCGCGCGCCTCGCGGCGGGCCGAGAACTTCACGCGGAGCGCGGCGACGTCCGGCACCTGCGTCGTTCGGTCCATCATCACGTCGGCGTAGCCCTCGAGCAGGCTCATGACGGCCGTGACGTGCGCGAGTGCGGCGCGGCCTTGCGGCCCGAGCGTCGCCTCGGCGAGGCTCTTCGGCCGGTCGCGACCGATCAGGCTCAGCAGCGACGGCGTCTCGACGTCGACGACCGCCGCGATCAGGGAGCGGAGGTGAGCGGGCAGCCAGGGCGCCTGACCGAACTGGTAGCGGTGCGTCACCTCGTGCAGGCACACCCACAGCCGGAACGCCACTGGGTCAGAGGAGATCGTCGACTCCACCGACGAGATCGTCGGCGCGACGAGCAGGAGGCGAGGGACATCCGCGTACGGGTCGTACTGGCCCAGCACCCTCCCGGACACCCAGGCGAGGACCGTGCCGACCTGTACGGCGGTGGCCCGACCCGCGATGCGGTCGGTGATCGACGGGGATGTCTCCACGTAGGGCTCGAACAGCCAGCCTGCGAGCCGTACGTTCCAGCGCAGCCAGGTGGCCCTGTCGACGATCAGCGGGGGTTCGGCCGGCGGGGCGGTCAGGCCGGTGATCTCACCGACGAGCTCCTCGGCGCGCGCCGCAGCGGCCCGAAGCCCGCTGACGAGGCTTTCCATCTCCGCGTCGGGCAGGTCCGGCCCCGGTTCGACCAGACGGGCGCCCACCCGCTCGGCGAGAATCCAGTCGACGGGAGGCACGGAGGTCATGTCGAGAGCGTACCGAGCCTGAGCGCGGGACACCCTGAGCGCAGCCAACCTCCAGGGCTCAGCAGCCGCAGGCCGCCACAACACTGCTCGTACGTTCCAGCCAGTCACGGGCGGCCAGGGCGCCGTCGGCGGGGACGTCGTTGGCGATGAAGGCGAAGACGACCAGGCCACCGTCAGCCGTGCGGGTGAAGCCTGCCAGCGAGTGCACCCCGGTGAGGGTTCCCGTCTTGGCACGCACCGCCCCTCGGCCCGCGCCCTCGGTCGGGATGTCGTCGTAGCGCGCGTGCAGGGTGCCGATGGCGGCAGCGGTGGGCAGCCCGTCGACGAGCGCCCGGTAGCGGGTGTCGGTGAACCCTGTGGCGATCGCCTTGGCGAGCATTGCCGGTGTCGCGAGGTTGCTGCGGGAGAGCCCCGACCCGTCGTCCATCTTCATGCCGTCGCGCCACAGGCCGAGCTCCGCGAGCTTGGCGGGTACGGCGACCTGGGCGTCAGCGATGGAGCCCGTCTTGCCGGCGGCCAGCGCGACCTGGCGGAACAGCACCTCGGCGGCGTCGTTGTCGGAGTGGAGCAGCAGCTCGGACACGATCAGGTCGAGGGGCAGCGACTGCACTGCGGCAAGCTGCGTCGCTCCGGCCGCGGCCGTACCCGCTGCGACCGACGTCACCTGGATGCCACGCGCGGTCAGCTGCGCTCCGAACGCGTTCGCCGCCTCGACCGTGGGGGTCAGGCTGTGGGTGAGGCCCGTGATGCCTTCATCGACCCAGAGGGCCGAGGTGGGCGTGGCGTCCCCGTGGTACGTGGCCGCCCAGGCCGGGTTCCAGCCGACCCCGCTGAACAGGGACTCGTCGTAGGCGAGGGAGACGGAGGTGCGACCGGTCGTCTTGAGCGCGGCCGCCGTCGTGCCGGCCAGGTCGGCGATCGAGGCGCGCAGGGGGTAGTTCGCGGTCGTGGCACCACGCAGGTACGGGTCGCCGCCGCCCACCAGCACGATCTGCGACCCCGTACCGGCGACGACCTTCGTCGTGAAGCGGTGGTCCGGCCCGTACACGGCCAGCGCGGCAGCGCTCGTCAGCAGCTTCAAGGTCGAGGCCGGGGTCATCAGGGTGTCAGCGCTCTGCCCGGTGACGGCCGTGCCGGTGAGCGGGTCGATGACGACCATCCCTGCGCGGCCCACCTTCGAGCGGTTCACTCCGTTCAGCTTGGCCAGCAAGGTGGCACCCTCGGGAAGCTTCCCCTGGGTCGCCGCCGCAGCCACCGGGGTCGGTGTCACCGGGATGGGTGTCGGGGTCGGGGTCGGCGCGTACAGGCTAGGGTCGATCGTGGGGCTGCCACCTTCGGACCACAGCCCCGTCGCATACAGAAGCTTCGGCCCCCCGAACCACCCCGCAACAGCCAGCAGCAGGACGACGACAAGCGTCAGCGCCAATGCGCTCAGCACTCGTCGTGGCACGAAGTCCTCCTCGGCGGCTATCCTGCGAACCAGTCGACTCATCATAGAAAGAAGCTGACAATGGCGGATGACCTCAGGCGGCAGCTTCACATCGAGAAGGTCTCCGGACTTGTGTTCGACGTCACGATCGAGATCCCACGAGGCTCGAAGAACAAGTACGAGCTCGACCACAAGACGGGCCGCATCCGGTTGGATCGCACGCTGTTCACGTCGACGCAGTACCCGAGCGACTACGGCTTCATCGAAGGCACCCTGGGCCAGGACGGCGACCCGCTCGACGCGCTCGTGCTCCTGCCCGAGGCGACGTTCCCCGGTGCGCTCATCGAGTGCCGCGCCATCGCGATGTTCCGGATGACCGACGAGATGGGCGGCGACGACAAGGTCATGTGCATCCCGACCGCCGACAGCCGCCAGTCGTACCTGCGCGACATCGGCGACATCCCCGAGTACCAGCTGCTGGAGATCCAGCACTTCTTCACCGTCTACAAGGACCTCGAGCCCGGCAAGTCGGTCGAGGGCGCGACCTGGGCCGGCCGTGCCGCCGCCGAGGCGGAGATCCTTGCGTCGTACGAGCGCGCCAAGGGCACCCACTTCGAGGCACACCACGTGAACCTCGCCTGACGGCTGGTCATCCCGGGGATAGTCCGCTGGGCGGGCCCCTCGGGTCTCTGCGGGAGCATGAGAATCCGTTTCCCGTGACTTTACGCGTCGCCGCGACGGCCCCGCGAGGACGGGCCCGGCGTACGTGCCCTGGTACACGCCTGCGATGCCCGAGGTCGCGACTCAACCATTGCTCGCATCAGCCACGCCCTCGTACTCGGCGCCGACCTGCTCCGTGCCGAGCCTCCGCCCGAAGCCCGAATCGTGGTCAGAAGCCGAAAGGCTAGTGTCGAGTGACCGAAATCTGTTCGCGGTTGGCGTGACCCCCCTTCGTGCATCGCAAGGCGCCGGAGCGTAGGCGTACCGGGTCGTACGACGAGCTTCGGCAACACTGCGAGGTGCGTGCCCGGGGCGCGCCAAGCGACAATGGAT
>JAYUEA010000392.1:0-4115 GCA_043739465.1 Propionibacteriaceae bacterium | reverse complement strand
CGGACGCGGTCTCCTCCTTGAGCAGGTGCGCGATGGCGCCCTTCGCGATCCCGTACTCCCCGATCGGTGGCGTCCCGTTCTCCTCGGTGACCGGCAGCCGGAGGCTCGGACCATGGCGCCAGATCGACCCGCAGGACAGCAGGTGCCCGGTATTCCCCCTCAAACCCTGGATGAGCGCGGTCGCCGAGTGGAGCGTGAAGCAGATGAGGTCGACGACGACATCGGGCTGCAGGTCGGCGACGCGGTCGGCGAAAGTCCCGTCGAGGTCCTCGGCGACCCGGTCGGCGGCAACATGTTGCACCTGCTCCCACGCGGGGTCGTCCACGTAGCTGGCCCGCTGCCCACGACTGACGTTGATCACCTCGTGGCCGGCGCGTACGAGGCGGGGAACCAGGAAGGTGCCGATGTGGCCGCTGCCACCGATCACGACGATTCGCATGCCGCCAGCCTAGGTCGGCCTCGAGAGCCACCTCGGCGACCCATCCCTGAGCTTGTCGAACGGTCGTCTGCGTGTCTCAGGGGACGATGTGACCTGCCGCCCTGTACAGCTCATACCACTCGACCTTGGTCAGGACGATGTCCGCACCCTGGGCCGCCGCGGTCAACCGCTCCGGGTTCGTGGTGCCGAGTACGACCTGTATCTGGGCCGGGTGCCGGGTGATCCACGCGGTCGCGAGCGCCTCGGAGGGGACGTCGTACTTCCCCGCCAGCCGGTCGATCACCGCGTTGAGCTCCGGGTAGTCGGGGTTGCCGAGGAACGGGCCGGTGAAGAAGCCGGCCTGGAACGGCGACCACGCCTGGACCGTGATGTCGTGCAGACGGCAGTAGTCGAGCGTGCCGATGGTCCGGTCGACCGACTGGTCGAGGGCGCCCATGTTGATCGACATTCCCTGCGTGATGAGGTCGGCGTGGGTGATCGAGAGCTGCAGCTGGTTCGCTACGAGCGGCTGGGAGACGTACTTCTTCAGCAGCTCGACCTGCGCCGGCGAGTGGTTTGAGACGCCGAAGTGCCGGACCTTGCCCGCGCTCTCGAGCTCGTCGAAGGCCCGAGCGACCTCTTCGGGCTCGACGAGAGCGTCGGGCCGGTGCAGCAGCAGGATGTCGATGTGGTCGGTGTCCAGCGCCGTCAGGGAGTCGTTCACCGACGAGATCAGCTCGGAGTACGAGAAGTCGAAGTAGGGGCCGTCCTCCCTCACGAGCCCCGCCTTGGTCTGCAGGGTGATCTCGTCGCGCTGCGAGGGCGTCAGCTTCAGCGCCTCGGCGAAGCGTCGCTCGCAGCCGTGCATCTCGGACCCGTACACGGCGGCGTGGTCGAAGAAGTTGATCCCGGCGGCGAGGGACGCGTCGTACAGGTCGCGGACCTCTGCGTCCGACTTCTCCTGGATGCGCATCACGCCGGTGACGATGGCGGGCGCGACGATGGTGGTTCCGGGCAGTACGAAGGTCTTCATGGTGTTCCTTCCGAGGATTGCTCCCGAGCATAGGCGGGGCGCATCCAGCGGTGGGCCGGTTGCCAGGCGTTGCTAGCGTCGCGTGGCCCTAGCCGGCGGTGACCTTGATCGTGTGCAGGCCCGAGGACCCGTTGGGGAAGGCGTTGGCGAGCGCCTCGTCCTGCGGCTTGCCTGCGGCGTCGACGACGCGTACCTGCAGCTCGTGCTCGCCACGGGTGCTGTCCCAGGTCCAGATCCACTGTCGCCAGTACTCGATGCCGGCGTCAGGACCCAGGGTGGCGTCGGTCCAGGGTCCGCGGTCGACGCGTACCTGCACCTTCCCGACACCCACGCCGTGGGCCCACGCCGTGCCGCCGACAGTGACGCCGCCTGCCTTGACGTTGACGCCCGGCCGAGGCACCTCGATCCGAGAGCTCGGCTTGATGGGCCCGTGGTCGGACCAGCCGAGCTTCGTCCAGTACGCCTGCTTCGCGGCGAACGTCGTGACCTCCATCTTCACCAGCCACTTCGTCGCCCCCACGAACCCGTACAGGCCCGGCGTCAGCAGGCGTACGGGGAAGCCGTGCTTCGGGGGCAGGGGTTCGCCGTTCATCGCGTACACCACCAGCGCGTCCCGGTCGTCGAGCAGTGCCCCGAGCGGTGTGCTCACCGAGAAGTTGTCCACCGACGACGACAGCACCATGTCCGCGCCGGGCTGCACGCCGGCACGGGCCAGCAGCTCCGACGTCCGTACGCCCAGCCACAGCGCCGACCCGATCAGGTCCTGGCCCACCTCGTTCGAGACGCATTCGAGCGTCACGGGCCGTTCGACGGCGTCCATGGCGAGCAGATCGTCCCAGCCGATCGAGAAGGGACGGTCCACCATCCCCTCGACCGAGAGGCGCCAGCTGCTGATGTCGAGCGACGGAGGGCTCAGGGCCGTGTCGATGCGGTAGAAGGTCGAGGAGGGGGTCACGAAGGGACTCAGGCCGGGTACGCGCGCCTCCAGGCCGGTGGGAAGCGGCGTGACCGGCCGGGAGGGCAGGGTCACCGACTGCGCAGCGCCGCCGTCACGCGGCCACTGACCGAGGAGGGCGCCCACGACCCCGACACCCCCCATTCCGACGGCCAGCCGCATCCACTCCCGCCGGCCTCGGGCGTCCGGTTCGGGGGTGAGGGCGGCGGTTTCCGATGCCCGTACGAGCCGGAGCAGGGCCCATCCGCCGACAGCCAGCGCCACGAGGCCGGGTGCCCACCAGAGCGTCTCGCGGGCGGAGTCGGCCCCGGCAGCGGCGATCGCGATCGCTGCCAGGGCCGCGCTGCAGATCAGCCCCGCACGCGTCGAGAGCCGAGAGACCAGACCGACCAGCGCACCAAGCCCGAGCGTCACGACGATGGCGCCCACCACGAGCACCGCCTTGTCCGCGGTGCCGAAGGTGGAGACGGCCCAGTCCTTGACCGGACCGGGCGTCAGGTCGATGGCCCGCGTGGCGACCGCGATGATCGGCGACGATGCGGGCGCAAGGAGGGCGACGAGATGTCCGGCACCGAGTCCTGCGCCGGTCGCGAGCACGCCGTTCAGTGCGGCTCCGCCCCGCGGGACCCCTTCGGCACGCTGTGTCGTCATCTCTCACCGTCACTGGTACGCACGCTGTTCTTGCGAGACTACTGACAGGCTCCTAGGACCCTCAGGACTCACATCCAGGACTCGACCCCTGAGCTCCAGGACGAGTCCCCTGAGCTTGTCGAAGGGTCAACCGGCTCAGGCCTTCTTGTCGGGCTCGGAGCTCTTGGGCTGTACGGACCACTTCGGCGGCTCATCGCGTCCCGACTCCTCGTCCTTCTCAGCGTCCTCGGAGGTCTTCTGCACGATGCCCGGCGTGTGGTGCGTCGGAGCGTAGACCACGTACAGGCGCATGTCCTTGTCGCCGGTGTTGATGATGTCGTGCCAGGTGCCGGCGGGTACCTGGACGCTCCACCCGTCCTCTACGTCGAGCTGGAAGCTCAGGTCGTCCTCCGTCGGTCCCATGGTGACGTGACCCTTCCCGGCGTCGAGCCGGATGAACTGGTCAGTCTCAGGGTGCGCCTCGAGCCCGATCGAGGACCCCACCGGGATCGACATCAGCGTCACCTGCAGGTAACGCCCCGTCCAGGCAACCGTCCGGTAGTTGCTGTTCTCCGTGGTGGCGGTCTCGAGGTCGAACGCGTTCGGCTGAGGTCCGTTGTCGGTGATCTTCATCTCTGTCTCCTTTGGCACGCCAGGGCTGCGGTTGGCCGCAACGTGATGATGCGTGTACCTCCTGTTTACCCCCGGGTACGCATTCCGCTCGATCGCACGGACTTGGCAGCGTGGAACGTTCGTGTGGATCAGGTGAGTCACCAGTCCAGGACGGAGCCGTCCATACGGCGCGCCACCGGAAGGTAGGCCGTCGCATAGGGGTGGGAGCTGAGGAGCTCCTCGTTGATGTCGACGCCGAGGCCGGGGGCGTCCCCGGGCTGCAGGACGCCGTCAGCGTAGCTCCACGCGTGGGGGAACGCCTCGTGGACGAGGTCGGCGTACCCCATGTACTCCTGGACGCCGAAGTTGTGGGTCGAGGCGCCCATGTGGATGCTCGCCGCAAGCGCGATGGGCGAGATGTCGGACGGGCCGTGCGGGCCCGCCTTGACGCCGTGGACCTCGGCGAG
>JAYUEA010000391.1:0-4143 GCA_043739465.1 Propionibacteriaceae bacterium | reverse complement strand
CCACCAGCGGCGCACCACAAGGTCGAGGTCCTCTGACCTGCCCACAAACACGGGGCTCACCCGGTCCGTCCGACGGGATTCCCCGACCATCCCGCGAGCATAAATGCCTTGCGGGACGTCGACAAGCGGGGCTTGATCGGCCAGATGACCGATGCCGGTAGCGCTTGGACTGACTACTCTGGTGGCACCACACAAGGAGGTGCCCCATGGCACGTTTCATCGATGTCCACGAAGGCTTCGTGGGAGCCACCCAGGAAGACCTTGCCACCGTCCACGCCCGGGACCTCGAGAACGAGGGCGCCGAGGGCGTGCACTTCGAGCACGCCTGGCTTGACCCTGAGTCAGGCAAGGCGTTCTGCCTGTCCACCGGGCCTTCGAAGGAGGCGGTCATGAGGGTTCACGAGAAGACGGGCATCCCGACGACCGAGGTGTACGAGATTGCATCTACCGTCTAGTGGGTAGACGTCGAGTCGACTCCGCCCTCGCCGCGTCGTCATGACGCGGCGATCGGCCGGATCGATCACTCGAGGATGGGTGTACTGGCAGCACGAACGACACTTTGGGACGCCCAGGAGTCTGCGGGTCGATACGGTTAGTCGACGCACTCACGAGGAGACTGCTGATGTCCAAGCCCACGCGCCCGAGCACCACGAAGTCCAGTACCGCCGCTGAACCCAGTTCTGCCACGCCAGCCCCGACCGTCGCGCCGCCCGCCCCTCCGGCCGCCGCCCCCGCGCCTGCTGGTCCCTCGGCCGTACCTGCTGCCGCCTTCGTCGTGGGACTCCCGCCGCTGGGCCTCGGCCGCATCCCGATCACCAAGGTGTCCCCCGTCGTCGAAGGCGGCGCGTACCCGGCGAAGGCCGTCGTCGGAGAGCTGTTCCCGGTCAGGGCCAGCGTCTTCCGCGAAGGCCACGACGCGGTGAACGCCACGATCGTGCTCACCTCTCCTGACGGCACCGAGACCACCGCGCGCATGGTCCAGGTCGAGCCGATGGGGCTCGACATCTGGCAGGGCTGGGTGCGCCCCGACAGCGAGGGGGACTGGACCTTCCGCGTCGAGGCCTGGTCTGACCCGTGGGTCACCTGGGTCCACCACACAGAGGCGAAGCTGCCGATCGCACAGGACGTACCTCTGGTCTGCCTCGAAGGCCAGGACGTCCTCGGGCGCGGGGCCGCACAGGCCGCTGCCGACGGCTCCGACGTCGATGCCGCACTGCTCAACGCCACGGCGACGATGCTGCTCCCCCAGCGCGCCACCGCCGAGCTCCTGGAGACCGTCGGCCAGTCCGGCGTGCGGCGCGCGATGATCGACCACGCACCCCGCGACCTCGTCACCCCGACCGCCGAGTTCCCGCTGCGCGTCGAGCGCGAGCGCGCGCTGTTCAGCGCCTGGTACGAGTTCTTCCCGCGGTCACAGGGCGCCCACCGTGAGGGCGACGCGTGGGTCTCCGGCACGTTCGACTCCTCGCACGAGCGCCTCGAGGCGGCGGCCCGGATGGGCTTCGACGTCGTCTACCTGCCCCCGATCCACCCGATCGGCACGGCCTACCGCAAGGGCAAGAACAACTCTCTGACCCCGTCGCCGAACGACCCAGGCTCGCCCTGGGCGATCGGAAACGCCGATGGCGGTCATGACGCGATCCACCCCGACCTCGGCGACTTCGAGGCGTTCGACCGGTTCGTGGCGAAGGCTCGCGAGCTGAACCTCGAGGTGGCGCTGGACTTCGCCCTGCAGGCCTCCCCGGACCATCCCTGGGTCACCTCCCACCCCGAGTGGTTCACGACCCGTCTCGACGGCACGATCGCCTACTCGGAGAACCCGCCGAAGAAGTACCAGGACATCTACCCGATCAACTTCGACAACGACCCGGCAGGCATCTTCGCCGAGTCGCTGCGGCTGCTGCGGTTCTGGGCTGACAAGGGCGTGACGATCTTCCGCGTCGACAACCCGCACACGAAGTCGCTCCAGTTCTGGGGCTGGATCATGGGCCAGATGCACGAGTCGCACCCGCACGTGATCTTCCTCGCCGAGGCCTTCACGCGGCCCGAGATGATGCACGCGCTCGGCAAGGTCGGCTTCACGCAGTCGTACACGTACTTCACGTGGCGCAACACGAAAGCCGAGCTCGAGGAGTACCTCGCCGAGCTGTCCGGCGAGATGGCCCCGTTCTACCGGCCGAACTTCTGGGTGAACACGCCCGACATCGACCCGACGTTCCTGCAGTCGGGTGCGCCCGCGGCCTTCGCGATCCGGGCGATCCTCGCGGCGACGCTCTCGCCGTCGTGGGGCGTCTACTCCGGGTTCGAGCTGTACGAGCACCAGCCGCTGCGCGTCGGCGGTGAGGAGTACCTCGACTCCGAGAAGTACGAGTACCGCCCGCGCAGCTTCGACACGCCGGGCCACCTCGGGATGCTCATCGGCGCGCTCAACGCCGCGCGCAACCGTCACGCCGCGTTCAAGTCGTTGCGCACGATCCACTTCCACCCGACGAACAACGCCGACATCATCGCGTTCACCAAGGCCGACGGCGACGACCGAGTGCTCGTGATCTGCAGCCTGAACCCCTACGACACGCAAGAAGGCGAGGTGTACCTCGACCTGGCCGCCCTCGGCCTGCCTCACGACGCCATGCTGCACATCAACGACGAGATCACCGGCGCGTCGTTCACCTGGGGCGGCTCGGGCTTCGTCCGTCTCACGCCCAGCAGCCCGGCACACGTGGCCTCGGTCGTCGTCGCGTGAGCGAAGCCTCGGCCGCTCTCTGGTGGCCCCACGTCCGCGACGCGCGCTGGTTCCAGGGCAAGGGCCGTGACGGGCGGCTGACGTCGGTCACTCCCCTGGGCTGGTTGGTGCCCCCGGGCGGGGCCGTGGCTGTACGGCCGGAGCTCGCGCAGGTCTCGTACCCCGACGGCAGCAGCGAGCTGTACCAGCTGCTCGTCTCCTACCGGTCCTCGCCTCCCGCAGCAGCCGACGCCGTGATCGGGCAGCTCGACGGGCAGCTCCTGTGCGACGCCCCCCGCGACCCTGAGGCGATGGCCGCGGTGGCGGCGCTGTTCACGACGGGACCGGCGTCGGATCCCAGCGTCACCGTGGTGGCCAGCGCCCCGCTGCCGACCGGGAGCCTCGCGCCCCGCTGGTACGCGGGCCAGCAGTCGAACACGAACGTCTTCCTCGGTGACGTCGCCCTGTTGAAGGTGTTCCGCAAGCTCGAGCCGGGCGCGAACCTCGACGTCGTCGTGACCAGCCGGCTGCGCGCCGCGGGCGTCACGGACGTGCCGGCTGTGTACGGCTGGGTCGAGGGACACCACGAGGGCGTCCGGTACGACCTCGCCGCGCTCTCTGAGCAGCTCCGCGACCCGCAGGACGGCTGGCAGCTGGCCTGCGACGCGTGCCGTACGGGCACCGACTTCAGCGCGCACGCCGCTGCCCTCGGACATGCCCTGGCCGCGGTCCACGAAGGCCTCGCGGTCGACGGCAGGACGGTGCCGGGCGACCAGATCGCCGACCTGATGACGACCCGGCTCGACGCCGCAGTGCTCGCCGCCGACGCGCTTGTCCCGTACGTGCCGGCGCTCCGTCAGCGCTTCGGTGCCCTGCGTGGCCGGGCCGTGCCCGTACAGATGGTTCACGGGGACTTCCACCTCGGCCAGACCCTGCTGACGCCCGACGGGTGGCGCATCATCGACTTCGAGGGCGAGCCGCTCAAGTCGATGGCGGAGCGCGTGGCCCCCGATTCCGTCTGGCGCGACGTCGCGGGCATGACCCGCTCCCTCGCGTACGCCACCAGCGCCCACTCCGTCCCGTCCAGCGACGCGGCCCTGGACTGGCTGAGAGTCGCACGGGAGGCGTTCCTTCGGGCCTATTGTGGCGAGCACACGCAGGTCGACGGGGACCTGCTGAGCGCGTATGAGGCGGACAAGGCGGCGTACGAAGTGGTGTACGAGACGCGTAACCGGCCGGACTGGGTACAGATCCCACTCCGCGCGATCCAGCACGTGACCCGCGCGGTCACCCTTACCGAGAGAAGTAGTCATGCCCACCTATGACCTTGGCGGCGAGCTCACCGGTTGGGACCTCGAGGGGTTCCACGACGGCGGCGACACCGAGCTCTGGAAGCGACTGGGCGCGCACGAGACCACCGT
>JAYUEA010000390.1:0-12424 GCA_043739465.1 Propionibacteriaceae bacterium | reverse complement strand
GGATCCCGTCGTTGGCGAGCAGCACGACGCTCTGCTCGGCGACGCGGCGGGCGATGTCGCGGTTCCGGGCCGAGTCGAGGTCGCGTGTGGGATCGCCCTGGGTGTCCGGGTCCCACCCATCGTCCAGGAGCCCGTGGCGGATCTTCTGCTCGAGCACCCGACGTACCGCCGTGTCGAGCACGTCGGAGTCGAGGCGCCCTTCGTCCACGTCCGCGGCGAGCGTGAGGTAGGCGCTCGTCTGCGGCAGCTCGACGTCGATCCCGGCGGTGAGGGCCATCCTGCCGGCGTGCGCGAGGTCGGCGGCGACGCGGTGCATGACCGCGAGGAAGCTGATGGCCCAGTAGTCGCTGACCACCGTGCCGGTGAAGCCCCACCTCTGCCGCAGCACGTGCGTGAGGAGCTCCCTCGACGCGGCGACCGGGACCGCGTCGATGTCGGAGTACGAGTTCATGACCGACTCGACACCGCCCTCGCGAAGCGCCATCTCGAAGCTGGGCAGCATGACGTCCTCGAGCTCACGGCGCCCCATCGGCACGGGAGCGTGGTTGCGCGCGGCCCGGGATGCCGAGTAGCCGACGAAGTGCTTGGCAGTGGCGCCGATGCCGGCGCTCTGCAGGCCCTTGACGTAGGCTGTGCCGATCGTGCCGACCACGTACGGGTCCTCGCCGATCGTCTCCTCGACACGGCCCCAGCGGTAGTCGCGCACGACGTCGAGCAACGGTGACAGCCCTTGGTGTACGCCGACCGCACGCATGTCCTCGCCGATGGCGTGCGCCATCTCCTCGATCAGCGCCGGGTCGAACGTGGCGCCCCACGCGATCGCCGCCGGGTAGACGGTCGCGCGGTAGGCCGTGAACCCGGTGAGGCACTCCTCGTGAGCAATGGCCGGGATGCCCAGTCTGTTGAGCTCGACGACGCGACGCTGGGCCGCTCGTAGGCGTGCGACGCCCTCGGCGACCTCGACCGGCTCCGTACCGAACGTGCGCGTGAGCTGGCCGAGCCCGTCGGTGGCCAGCTCGTCGAGACCGCTGTGGGCGAAGACGCTCTCCATCGGTGCGACCTCGCCGCCGCCCGCCGCCTCCTGGGGAGGCCTCGGCCAGAAGGACCCGAGCTGCGACGCCTTCTCTACGAGAGTGAGCTCGGCGAGCAGTGCGGACGCTCGCTGATGGACCGAACGGCTCGGGTCGCGCCAGACGGGCAGGTCCATGGGATCCCCATTTCGTGAGGCACCGGGCCGCGTTCGGGCCTCAGCGCCCCGTGGTGATCAACGACTCCGTGCGGAATATGTTCGACTCCTGGCGAATCTACTCCGTGAGCACGCAGACCGCATCCGGTCCATGCCGGACGACCTGTGCTCCGTCAGCGACGAGCCCGTGCCTCGCGGGCGGGCCACGGGTCCGACGTCGCTCGTAGCTGGTCCATACGACCGTCGCGCATCGCCGTGTGGAGCGCCAGCACGCCGATGATCAGCGTGGGGTTCTGCAGCCGGCCCGCGAAGATGCCGTCGACCAGGTCGCCGAGGCGTGCCCAGTGCAGGTCCATGTGGGCTTCTTCACCGCCCAGTACGAACCCGTCGGGACGCGGCACCCGCTTCAGTCCGCGGGCCAGGTAGACCCGCAGGGACTCGGAGCTGCCACCCGGGCTCGAGAAGACGTCGGCGAGGATGCGCCAGTCGCTGGCGCCGAGCTCGGCCTCCTCGGCCAGCTCGCGCTGCGCGGCGAGGAGGTAGTCCTCCCCCGCGACATCGAGCAGCCCGGCGGGAGGCTCCACCTCGCGGTAGCCCACGGGGTGCCTGTACTGGGTCACGACGGCGACGTTGTCGTCCTGGTCGAGCGCAATGACCGAGACACCACCTGGGTGCTCGAGGTACTCGCGCACCATCGTGTGCCCGTCGGGCGTCGTGACCTCGTCGGTGACGAACCTCATGACGCGACCCCGTACCTCGTCGACCCGGCGCGTCGGCCACGTTACCGCGGTGTCGTACAGCTCGTCGGCGGAGATCCGGGTGCCCGGAAGGCTCACTCGGCGGCCTCGGGCAGGCGGCCGGCGTTGCGCCGGTGGAGCGCTGCCTCGACGAGGCCGGCGAACAGCGGATGCGGTTTCGTGGGCCGCGACTTGAGCTCGGGGTGAGCCTGCGTGGCGACGAAGAACGGGTGGACCTCGGTGGGCAGCTCGACGAACTCGACGAGCGTGGAGTCCGGCGAGGTGCCCGAGATGACCAGGCCGGCGGTCTCGAGCTGCGTGCGGTACGAGTTGTTCACCTCGTAGCGGTGGCGGTGACGTTCGGTGACGTGCCGCGTCCCGTACAGGCGGCTGACGATCGAACCCCTGGTCAGCTCGGCCGGGTACGAGCCCAGCCGCATCGTGCCGCCCATGTCGCCGTCGCCCGACACGATGGCCACCTGTTCGGCCATGGTCGCGATCACGGGGTGGGCGGTATCGGGGTCGAACTCCGTCGACGCCGCACCCTCGAGTCCGGCGAGGTCGCGTGCCACCTCCATGACCATGCACTGCAGGCCGAGGCACAGGCCGAGGATCGGCACCTTGTTCTCGCGGGCGTACCGGATCGCACCAATCTTGCCCTCGACCCCGCGAATGCCGAACCCGCCGGGCACCACGATGCCGTCGACGTTACCCAGCGCGTGCGCAGCGCCCTCGGCAGTCGCGCAGTCATCGGACGGGACCCACGCGATGGCCACCTTCGCCCAGTTGGCGAACGCGCCGGCTCGCAGCGCCTCGAGAACGGACAGGTACGCGTCGGGCAGGTCGATGTACTTGCCGACCAGCGCGATCACCACGTCGTCCTTGGGGCTGTGCACCCGCTCCAGCAGGTCGTCCCAGGCCTTCCACTGCACATCGCGGAACGACAGGTTGAGACGCCTGACCACGTACGCGTCGAGTCCCTCGTCGTGGATCACCTTCGGGATCTCGTAGATCGACGGCGCGTCGGGGCAGGAGATGACCCCTTCCTCGTCGACGTCGCACATCAGGGCGATCTTGCGCTTCACACTGTCTGGCACGGGCCGGTCGCAACGGCAGACGACCGCGTCGGGCTGGATGCCGAGCGCGCGCAGGGCCGCCACCGAGTGCTGGGTCGGCTTGGTCTTGAGCTCGCCGGACGGGCCGATGTACGGCACCAGCGAGACGTGGAGGAAGAAGACGTTCTCGCGGCCCACGTCCCGGCGCACCTGGCGGGCCGCCTCGAGGAACGGCAGCGACTCGATGTCGCCGACAGTGCCGCCGATCTCGTGGATGACGACGTCGACGCCAGGCTTGGACATGGCGAGCATCTCGTCCTTGATCTCGTTGGTGATGTGAGGGATCACCTGCACCGTATCGCCGAGGTAGTCGCCGCGGCGTTCCTTGGCGATGACCGACGAGTACACCTTCCCGGTCGTGACGTTCGCGTCGGCCGTCAGGTTCACGTCGAGGAACCGCTCGTAGTGGCCGATGTCGAGGTCCGTCTCAGCGCCGTCCTCCGTGACGAAGACCTCTCCGTGCTGGAAAGGGTTCATCGTGCCCGGATCGACGTTCAGGTACGGATCGAGCTTCTGCATCGTCACGTTGAGACCGCGCGCCACCAGCAAAGAGCCGAGGCTGGACGCCGTCAGACCCTTCCCTAGGGACGACACGACGCCGCCAGTTACGAAGATGTGCTTGGTGTTCTCTGTCTTCCCCACGGGTCTCCAGCCTATACAAAGATCGGCCATCGGTCCGCAGTGCCCACTCCGTGGCGCGCCGCGCTCGGACATCGCCTCCACCGGGCCTCTACGTTGAGAGCGCTCCTGACAGTGTTCTCGGTCTGGGAGGACGACCGTCCTACGATGATCAGGTGACCAGCAACGCACCGCAGGGGGAGCAGGAGCCGCAGTGGCAGCAGCCCTCCTTCCAGCCGGGGAAGGGCCCTGGGGCTGTCCCGTCAGAGCCGGTGGTCGCCTCCGGGTCCGTGATCGTTCCAGCGGGCGTCGTACCGCCGCCCTCGGTGCTCGAGACGACCGTGAGAACGATCTCCGGCGTGGTGTGGCCGGTGATGATCGTGCTGGCGCTCATGGGCACGGTCAGCTGGTGGCCGGCGATCCTCATCGCCATCGTGACCACCACGGTGCTGGGCAACGTGAGTGGCCATCTCAAGGCGCGCCGTAAGGCCCTCACCCGCTCCCGCAGGATCACCCCGGGCGACCAGGGCAGGCTGAGCTGACCCTCGACGAAGGTGCTGTCAGGAGGTCGTCACGGTGACCGGGACGCGGCCCTTGAGCAGGTTCAGGCCGTACGCCTTCAACGCCCCGTCACGCATCTTCGTGAGCCGGGCGATCTCGTCGACCTGTACCTCGACGAACCCGACCGCTTTCGCCGTCGAGGACAGCTGTGCCGGATCGAATCCGTGGTGCTGGACGTCCTCGGTCGGATCGTCGTGGAACGAGCCGTCCTCGCTCGCGAGGTCCGCGATCGCCAGGTAGCCACCGGGCTGCAGCAGCGCGAAGACCTCCTCGAGGAAGCCATGGATGTCCGGTACGTGGTGAAGCATCAGCAGGCTGATGGCGAGGTCGAACGGTGCACCGGGAGGCGTGTCCGTGGTGATGTCGAGGCAGACCGCTGACATCCGGGTCAGGCCGGCGGCTGCGATCGTGGCGTTCGCCGCCGCCGTCATGCCTTCGCTCGTGTCGACGAGAACGACCGGCCCGACGCGGTCGCCCAGCATCCGGCTCAGCAGCCCTGTACCGCTGCCCAGGTCCACGACCGACCAGTTCGGCGTGACCGGGATCCGCGCGGCGATCGCGTCGGCGACGTGCTTGGCACGCTCCGAACGCGCCTGGTTGTCGTCCCAGGTCGCCGCCAGGTCGTCGAACCGGTTCGTCACGCACGCGCCTTGGTCGCGCGGTCCAGCAGGTCCTTGGCGTGGGCCACGGAGGCGTCCGTGTCGTCGTGCCCACCCATCATCCGGGCCAGCTCCCGAAGCCGCTCGTCGCCGTCGACGGCGCGCAGGCCGGCGGTCGTGACGCTGCCGTCGTCGGACTTCAGGACGACGAAGTGGCGATCCGCGTAGGCGGCCACCTGCGCCAGGTGGGTCACCACGATGACCTGGGTGAGGCGGGACAGCCGTGACAGCCGACTGCCGACCTCGAGCGCCACGGCGCCACCGATCCCCGCGTCAACCTCGTCGAACACGAACGTCTCGCCACCGGTCGCGTCGGCGAGCACCACCTCGAGCGCGAGGCGCACCCTCGACAGCTCGCCGCCCGACGCCACCTTCGCCAGCGGGCCGGGCTGCGCACCCCGGTTCGCCGCGAACAGCAGCAGAACCGCATCTGCTCCGTACGGACCGGGCTCGGGCAACGGCGTCACCGCGAACTCCAGGCGTGCGTGCGGCAGCGCGAGCGCGACGAGCTCAGCCTGTACGGCCGCGGACACGGTGCTGGCTGCCGCATGCCGAAGCTTCGTGATCCGCGACGCCCCGGCGGTGATCCGCTCCGTGAGGGTCGAAACCTCGGCTGCCAGCTCGTCGATCCGGTCGTCGCTGGCCGCGAGGGCGGCGAGGCGCGCAGCATTGGCCCCCGCCCACTCGAGCACGTCCGCGATCGTCTCCCCGTACTTGCGGGTCAGTCCCTGCAGCTGCGCGCGTCGGGAGGCGACTCCTTCGAGACGTACGGGATCGGCGTCGAGGTCCGCTAGGTACGACGCGGTCTGCGCGGCGAGATCGGCGACCAGCGCCGTGATCTCCGCCGCCTGCGTGGCGAGCCCCGCGGCCTGGACGTCGGCGTCGGCCGCGGCCTGCAGCGCCTTGCGTGCCGTGGCCACCAGCCCGAGTGCGTTGGGGTCGTCGCCGCCGTCGTCCTCGGAGCCCGAGAGCGCGACCGCCGCGCGCGACGCGTACAGGCGCAGGTCGTCGACGGCCTGGAGCCGCGCGGCCTCGGCGGCCAGTGCGACGTCCTCGTCCGGCTCGGGGGCGACCGTCGCTATCTCCTCCAGCCCGAACGTCAGAAGGTCCTGCTCACGGGCGCGCTCCCTGGCTTGCTGCCGCAGCTGTACGAGCTCGGCGTTGGCCGAGTGGCGCGCGGTGTAGTCCGCCCTGTAGCGGACTAGCTCCTCAGCCAGCTCCGGACCCGAGACCCTGTCGAGCACCTCGCGCTGTCGTTCCGGCGATGCCAGCCGCTGCTGCTCCGACTGGCCGTGGATCGTGACGAGCCGGCTCCCGATGTCGGCACCGACGGAAGCCGGCACCTGCGCACCGCCGAGCAGGGCACGGGATCTGCCGTTGGCTGCCACCTGACGCACCACCAGCAGCTCGTCCTCGTCGAGCACTCCCCCGGCCCCGTCGACAGACTCGGCGATGCTGGCGGGGAGGTCTGTGAACCGCGCCTCGACGACGGCACGAGCAGCCCCGGTCCGTACGACTCTCGCTTCGGCCCGCGCGCCGGCCACCAGGCCCAGCCCGGACACCACCATCGTCTTCCCGGCACCGGTCTCGCCGGTGACGACCGTCAGCCCGGGACCAGGCTCCAGCACGGCGTCATCGATGACGCCGAGGCCGACGATCCGCAGCTCGACGAGCATCAGCCGTCGACGTGCTCGGGGCCGGAGCGGAATCCTTCGACGCTCAGACCGAACTTCTTGACCAGGCGGTTCGTGAACGGCTGCACCGACAGCCGCGCCACCTGCAGCGAGTCGTCGTTGCGGCGTACCGTCAAACGGGAGCCGAGCGGGGCGTCGATCGTGCGCCGCCCATCGCACCACACCACGGCGTCGCCACCGCCCACGAGGTCGATGACCACCTCGCTGTCCGGCCCGAGCACGAGTGGTCGGGCGAACAGGGCGTGTGCGCTGAGCGGGACCATGAGGAACGCCTCGAGCTCCGGCCACATCACCGGACCGCCGGCAGAGAACGCGTACGCGGTCGACCCGGTCGGCGTCGACACCAGGAGGCCGTCGCAGCCCCAGCGCGAGACCGGGAGCCCGTCGACCTGGGCCAGCACCTCGATCATCTTGCGCCGTGACAGCTTCTCGACCGAGACCTCGTTGACGGCGAACGACCGCCAGGTGACAGGACCCTCCGGGTCGGGCTGCAGCTCCACGGTGACCGTCAACCGATGCTCGATGACGTAGTCGCGTCGGATGACCTGGTCGACGATGCGGGGAAGGTCGCTCACCTCGAGCTCGGCGAGGAAGCCGACATGTCCCAGGTTCACCCCGAGGACCGGCACCCGCCGCCCCAACGCCCACTCGGCAGACCGCAGGATCGTGCCGTCGCCCCCGAACACGACGACGACCTCGATGGATTCGGAGTCGTCCTTGTCGATGATCCTGGCGTCGGGTGCGCACTGCCGGATGGCTGCCGCGACGTCCGGCTCGGCAGCCACGAGCAGACCGTGCTCGGTGACGCTGCGGACGAACTGGCAGGTAGCCGCGACAGCCTCGGGCCGACCGAGGTGGGTCTGGACGGCCACCACCCGCTGGGGGTCGGACGGGGACGTCATGGGCACACCTTAGTGTCGCGTGGCCGAAATCCATTGACGCCTGGCGCCCCCCCGGGCACGCACCCCGCGGCGTTGCCCAAGCTCGTCGTACGACCCGGTACGCCTGCGCTCCGGCGCCTTGCGATGCACGAAGGGGGACCGCGCCAACCGCGAACGGATTTCGGCCACGCGACACTAGCGGTCCGTTGCGTTGATTCGTGGTCGCTTGGCGCGCTCCGGGCACGCACCTCGCCGCGTTGCCGAAGCTCGTCGTACGACCCGGTACGCCTGCGCTCCGGCGCCTTGCGATGCACGCACCCGGAGGGCGCCACCCGTAACCGAATCAATGCAACGCCCCACGAGACGCATCCCCGCGTCGCAGACGAAGGAAGTACTCGACGTTCCCGGCAGGGCCCGGCAGACGGGAGACACCCCGCCAGTCCTCGTGCCAGCCGAGCTCTGCAGCTGCCGCCGAGACGCCGTCCACGGTAGCCAACCGGTCGCCCTCGTCCCGTACGACGCCGCCCGGACCCAGCAGCCGACGACCCACCTCGAACTGGGGCTTGACCATGATCAACGCCGTCCCACCGGGCTTCAGGACACCTACCAGCTGACCCACCACGAGCCGCAACGAGATGAACGAGAGGTCGGCGACGACGAGGTCGACCAGGGAACCCTCGAGGTGTTCCAGTGTCAGTTCTCGTATATTGAGCCCCTCGTAGACCACGACGCGGTCGTCCGCACGTATCGCTGGCGCGAGCTGGTCGTGCCCGACGTCGACCGCGTACACGCGGCTCGCACCGGCCTCCAGCAGCACCTGGGTGAAGCCGCCCGTCGCAGCGCCGGCGTCGAGTACCCGCCCGGCGACCTTCGTGCCGGAGTCCTCGAGAGCGCCGGCGAGCTTGTGGGCGGCACGGCCGACGTAACCGTCGAACGGCGCCTCGACCAACGCTTCGTCAGAGACGGGCAGCGAGGGCTTGACCGCAGTGTTGCCCTCGACCGTGACGACACCGGCGCGGATCAGCTCCTGCGCGTGCTGACGGGAACGAGCGAGCCCGCGAGCGACGAGCGCAACGTCGAGTCGCACGTCACCTACCGCGGTTCGGAAGGGCGATGAGGGGCACGGTGGCGAGGGCGCTCGACACGGTCTCGTGGGCCCGCGACAGACGCTCGACATGCTCGGTGGCCGGGACGTCACTGAGGTCTGCGACATCGCCGCATGCGGCGTCGATGTCCTCGCGGCCCGTCACGGGCGGTTGCTCGCTCACGGGGACAGTCTAGTGTCGCGTGGCCGAAATCCATTGACGCGTGGCGCCCCGGGCACGCACCTCGCGGCGTTGCCGAAGCTCGTCGTACGACCCGGTACGCCTGCTCTCCGGCGCCTTGCGATGCACGAAGGGGGACCACGCCGACCGTGAACAGATTTCCGACACGCGACACTAGTGTTGGGCGCTCATCATCCCCCGCTCAAAACCCGCCGTCACAGGCAAGAGTTCGCCTGTGACGGCGGCTTCACCGGCGTAGACGGGGATCTGGGGAACCATTGGATTCACCCAGGCCACGCGCCGCGAGTGCGTCGCCGGTCGCGTGTGCGTACGCGACGGTGCGCACGACGACCGGAGCGATGTACGGGATGGGGTTGCGCCCGATCCCGCGCGCGTCGGCCGCATCACGCACCTCCTGGAACGCCCCGATGAGATGGGGGAGGCTGCGCATCATGACGGCGACCGCGAGCCCGATGTTGTCAGGGTCGATGCCGAGCCTGCGAAGCGGTCCGCAGGCCGCGACGATGCCGTCGACCAGGTCCGGGATCGGCGTGGTGAGCGTGAGGATCCTCGTTGCGTACAGAGCCAGCACGAGGTTCAGCACGACCACCAACCCGGTGACGAGGGCACCCGAGAGCGCATGCACGGCCACGATGAGCCCGCACAGCACGTACATGCCCAGGCCGAGCCTCAGCGCGCGACGCACCCCGACCCGCGCCCAGACCAGCACGGCAACCGTCACAGCGACGGCGACGAGCGAGAACCACCATCTCCCCACCACGACGGCGGGCAGGGACAGGGCCAGCACGAGCGCGTACTTGGCGCCCACGGTGGCCTTCTCGAGCGGGCTCCCCGTGGGTCTGTACGTCCCAAAGATCTGGTCCGCAGCCCTCATCGGCCCACCAGCTCCACGTACGACGCGATGGCAGACTCCGGCGGACCGTCAGCGACGATGCGTCCCTCGTCGACGACGAGCACCCGTTCGGCGTCGGCTGCGAGCTCGAGGTCGTGCGTCGCGACGACCAGCTGTTGGTCGAGGCGTCCCAGCTCCTCGCGGATGCGGTTGCGGTTCCTCAGGTCCAGCAGCGTCGTCGGCTCGTCGGCGACGACCACGGCCGGCTCGACGGCGAGGACGCTTACCAGGGCGATCAGCTGGCGCTCGCCCCCGGACACGTCGTACACGCTCGAGTGCTGCACATGCTCCAGCCCGTACGCGGCGAGCAGCTCGGCCGCCCGCTCACGCCGTGCCGCCCTGGGCAGCGTGCGGCGCAGGCTCAGCGCGACGTCCTCGATCGGGGTCGGCATCACGAGCTGCGCCAGCGGATCGGTGAAGACGAACCCGACGCGGCGCCTGACCGCCGCGCCCTCGGTCATCGTGTCCAGGCCGTCGACGAGTACCCGTCCGCGGCTGGGCACGACGAGGCCGTTGAGCAGGCGCAGCAGGGTCGACTTCCCCGACCCGTTCGCGCCCACGACGGCGATCCGCCGCTCGGTCAGGGTCACGGTGACGTCAGCTAGCAGCGTCCGCCCGTTGGGTGCCGTGACGGTGACGTCGCGGAGCTCGATCACGACGGGGCAACCAGCTCCGACCGCACGCGCGCGGCGAGCAGCGCCGGGAACGCCTTGTGGACCACGGTCGCGACGGCGGCGGCGATCACGGCCTTGGCGAGGTCACCCGGCAGGAAGGCCAGGTCGATGGTGACGGCCTTGACCAGCGGGAGCTTGAGGTTGACCATGAGGCCGAGGATGCCGAGCGGGTGGATCACGAGGATTCCTCCCACGAGCGCGCTCAGCGTGAGGGTCAGCGGCCGCCACACGGGTGCTCGGCGCGTCCACGCCGCGATAGCGCCGCAGACGAGGGCCCCCAGCGGGAACGCGAGCAGGTAACCGGCGGACGGCTTGAGCAGGGTGCCCAAACCTGATGCCCCCTGCGCGAAGATGGGCAGGCCGGCCAGCCCGACCACGACGTACAGCAGCACGGCCAGGAAGCCACGGCGTGGCCCGAGCACGAGGCCAGCCAACATCACGCCGAGGGTCTGCAGGGTGATCGGCACGACGCCCACCGGGATGGCCGGGATAAGGGTGCATGCGGCCACGAGGGCAGCGAACACGGCCACCAGGGCCAGGTCGGTCGTCGCGGAACGATTCCTCATGGGTTCTCCTTGTCGGCGGAAAGACGAGTGGAGTCTATGTGCCGCCAGACCTGCAGGTCACACCGTCCCGGATGCCTGGTCAGCTGCTTCCCAGGCGGCCTGTGCGTCGCGCCACACCTGGTCGACGTGGCCTGAGCCGAGGCCTGCCGCAGGTGCGAGCAGCCCGGAGATGTCGGCGGCCACGTACGTCGGTCGCTGTGCGGGCGAGGCCGCTATCAGGTCGGCCTCAGTGTGCGAGCCCGATAGTACGAACAGCGAGTCGATGCCCACGACCTGCGCCCCCTCGATGTCGGTGTCCAACCGGTCGCCGACGAAGATGGGGCGCGACCCGCCGAGGCGGCGCAGCGTCTCGTCCAGCAGCGGGCGGCACGGCTTCCCGGCGAGGATCGCCTCCTGGCGCGGCATCGTCGCCTTCATCGCGGTCAGCATCGTGCCGAGCCCGATGGCCTCGCCCTCGAGCGACGGCCGTGTGAGGTCCGGGTTGCACCCGTACCAGACCGCTCCCGCCTGTACGGCGAAACAGGCGTCGTTGATCTCAGCCCAGGTGAGCGTCGGCCAGAACCCGACGACGACTGCCGCTGGGTGGCCGTGAGAGGACGCCACAGGTACGAGACCGACCGCGCGCACCTCGTCGATCAGCGCGGGGGAACCTGTCACCAGCACCGGCGCCCCGGCAGGCAGCTGGTCGGCCATCAGCCGCGCGACCGCCTGTGCGCTGGTGACGATGTCGTCGGGACCCGCGGGGATCCCCAGCGCCGACAGGTGCTCGGCCACCGTCTGCGGCGACCGTGCGGCGTTGTTCGTCACGAAACCGACCTTGATGCCCCGCTGGTGCAGCGCGACGATCGTCTCGGCGGCCCCCGGAACCGGAGCGTCGCCGAGGTAGATCACCCCGTCGAGGTCGAACAGCGCCGTGTCGTAGGAGCTGATCAGGTCCGTCATGACTCGGTGTCCTTCGTCCTCGGCTTTCGGGCGCGCTTCACCGGCTCGGCGGGCGGGGTCTCCATGCCCGGCAGTGCCTCGGGCTCGTCGGGACCGGCATCGATCTCCGCGAGCACCGCAGCGATGTCGTCCTCCTGCGTCAGCAGCTCGACGGCCGGGTCGGCATCGTCCACCTCAGGCTCGGCCACAGGCTCCGGCTTGTGCTCTTCGGCCTCCGCATCGACATGCTCCGCCTGCTCGTCCGGGTCGTCGCCGTCCTCGGAATCCTCGAGCTCGCCGTCCTCGGAATCCTCGACGGCGCCGTCCTCACCGTCCTCACCGTCCTCGTCATCCTCGTCGTCGTCGAAGTCGGTGATGAGCACCATGCCGTTGAGCTCATCCAGCCGGTCCAACGCGTCAGTACCCTCAGGGTCGATCCGGGCCGCCGCCGTGAACCACTGCTGTGCGGCATCGGTGTCACCCTGCTCAAGGAGCAGCGCTGCGTAGGCGTACCGCAACCGAGCCTGCGAAGGCTTCGGTACGAGTCCGCGAGGCGACTCGATCTGGTCCGCGAGCAACCTCAGTGCTTCGGCACGCTGACCCAGGTCGGCGCGAGCACCGGCCTGTACGATCC
>JAYUEA010000389.1:0-4147 GCA_043739465.1 Propionibacteriaceae bacterium | reverse complement strand
GAGGACCGGACCGCGGCTCAGCCGAGGATCTCGCCCATCTGGCGCAGCACGACGGCAACGACGTCGTCGTTGTCGATGCCCAACCAGGTCAGCACGTTCCGTACCGTCGTGTCCTCGTCCGGGGCGACCAGGGCCTTGACCTCGTCGGCGCGGAAGTCGTTGACGGGGACCGGGCCCTTACCGCGCAGGTGCAGGATCCAGGCGGCGATCGGCCTTGTCGCGCCGGGGTTCACGATCCCCTTCGCGAGCTCGGCCTTCAGGGTCGGCGCGAAGCGGATCGGGATCTTCTGCGACCCGTCGGCGGCGATCTGGCTCAGCAGGTGACGGATCGAGGGGTTCTCGAAGCGCTCGACGAGGGCCTCCCGGTACGCGGCGACCTGGTCGGCGGGCAGCGGCAGGTGCTGCACCGCGGCGTCCCACCACTCGTCCACCCAGCCGCGCAGGACAGGGTCGGTGATCCCCTCGTACACGGTCTCGAGACCACGGATCGGGCCCGCGTAGGCCATCAGCGAGTGCGACCCGTTGAGCAGCCAGAGCTTGCGGTGCTCGAACGGCACGATGTCGGCGACGAAGTTCGCACCGAGCTCCTCCCACGCGGGGCGGTCGGCGACGAAGTCACCCTCTATGACCCACTCGGTGAAGGGCTCGGTGACGACCGGGGCACGGTCTGCGACGCCCGTGATCTCGGCGACGGCAGCGATGTCGGCATCGGTCGGTCGCGGCGTGATCCGGTCGACCATGGTCGTCACGAACCCTACGGAGTCGTCGATCCAGTCGAGCAGAGAGGGGTCGACCTCCGCAGCCAGCTCCTCGACGACCCGGCGTGTGATCGCCCCGGACTTCACGAGGTTGTCGCACGGCACGATCGTGATCGGTCCGGCACCCGCGTCGCGACGTGCGAGCAGGCCGGCGACCAGCTTGGCGGGGGCGGTGGTGACCGTGCCCGTCAAGGGCGCGGTGCTGAGGGCCTCGACATCAGCCCGTACGGCCTCGTTGTCCAGGTCCAGAGCACCCGAGGAGTCCCGTACGTAGCCGGCCTCGGTGATCGTCAGCGTGACCACGGTGACCTCGGGCGACGCGAAGTAACCGCGCCAGGCCGCCAGGTCGTTGCCCGCGTGGACCGCCGACAAAGACGAGATGACCTCATGCGTGACGTCCTTGCCCTGGACGACGAGCGTGTACAGGCAGTCCTGGGCCGCCAGCTCGGCGACGTGCGTGTTCGTACGGCCCGAGAACGCAGCAATGCCCCAGTCCGACGAGCAGCGGTCGGTGTACCAGGCGCTGTGCGCGCGGAAGAAGTTCCCGAGTCCGAGATGGACTGTACGAACGGGCGCGAGCGCCTTGCCGTCCGTCGAGCGGGAGAGCATGCGCTCAGACAAGGCGGAACACCTCCTTGGGCTGGGTGGCGACCAGGTCATGTACGACCTCGAGGGCCTCGTCCTGTTCCAACCGGTGCTCGACGACGAGCTCCGCCAGGTGGACGCTGTCCAGGCGACGGGACATGTCGTGCCGGGCCGGGATGGACAGGAACGCACGCGTGTCGTCGATGAAGCCGGAGGTCTTCGTGAAGCCGGCGGGCTCGGAGACGGCCTTGCGGAAGCGCTTGATCGCGTCCGGGGAGTCGATGAACCACCACGGGACGCCCACGAAGAGCGAGGGGTAGAAGCCGGCCAGCGGGCCGAGCTCGCGACCGTAGATGGTCTCGTCCATCGTGAACACGACGACCCGGAATGTCGGGTTCGTCCCGAACGCCTCGAGCATCGGCCGCAGTGCACGCGTCGCCTCCACGCTGGTGGGGATGTCAGCGCCGACGTCCGCCCCGTACTTCTCAAAGGTCGGCGTGTGATGGTTGCGGAACGCGGCGGGGTGCATCGTCATGACGAGGCCGTCCTCGGAGGCCATGCGGGCCATCTCGAACAGCATGGTCTTGCGGAGCGCGTCGCCCTCGCTCGCGGTGATCTGGCCGACGCGGGCCTTCCTGTACAGGCGGCCCGCCTCGTCGCGCGGCAGCGGCGTGGTGTCGAGGTCGGCGTGCGCGTGGTCGCTCGACACGGCGCCGTTGGCCTTGAAGTAGGCGCGCCGGTTCTCCATCGCCCTCACCCAGCCGTCGAACGACTCGGTGGCGATGCCGGACACCTCGGCCAGCCTGTCAACGAGATCGGTCCAGCCGTCGCGGGCCGCCTCGAGGTAGCGGTCGGGCCGGAACGTCGGCGCCACGCGGCGCGTGAACGTCGGGTCTGCGGCCAGCGTCTGGTGGAAACCCAGGTCGTCGCACGGGTCGTCGGTTGTCGCCATGAACGCGATGTCGAAGCGGTCCATGAGCTGCCGCGGCCGGAAGTCGGGCTGGGCCAGCGTCGCCGCGATCTGGTCGTAGATCGCGTCGGCAGTCTCCGCCGAGGGCCGCACGTCGACGCCGAAGATGTCGACGAGCTCGGACTCCATCCAGAAGCGCACCGGGGTGCCGCGGTAGATGTGCCAATGGGCGCAGAACGTGCGCCAGGCCTCGCGCGCCTCGGCATCTGAGAGCGTGACCTTTCCCGGCGGGACGCCGAGAGTCGACAGCTGCACGCCATGCGAGTGGAGCAGCCGGTTGATGTAGTGGTCAGGGCTGATCAGCAGGCTGGTCGGGTCGGTCCAGGGAGTGTTGTCGGCGATCCACTGCGGGGGTACGTGCCCGTGGGGAGAGATGATCGGCAGGTCCTTGACCGTCTCGTACAGGCGGCGAGCCACCTCACGGGTGGACGGCTCGGCCGGGAAGAGCCGGTCGGGGTGCAGCGTCAATGCGGGCATGTCCCTCATCTTGCTGCGGCAACACTCGGCGGGGACGACCTTGCAGAAGATTGCCCGTTGTACGTTCAGGGGTGGACGAGGAGGACCTGTGACG
This sequence comes from Propionibacteriaceae bacterium, assembly GCA_043739465.1. Lineage (GTDB taxonomy): Bacteria > Actinomycetota > Actinomycetes > Propionibacteriales > Propionibacteriaceae > Fen-668. The sequence continues at coordinate 1,263 of JAYUEA010000389.1, read as the reverse complement.
ACACCGATCCCGGTAGAGACCATCGGCGGCCCGCATCAGCACCTGACCGACGAGGCACTCGAGGCGTTCGTCGTGCGCAACCTGGCACCGCTGCCGGTCGACGGCAAGGACGTCGTGCTCATCGTGCCTGACGGCACCCGCAGTATGCCGCTGCCCCTGGTGATGCGGATCGTGCACGCCGCGCTCATCGGCCGGGTCGCGAAGCTGACGGCTGTGATCGCGCTCGGCACGCACTCGTACATGGACGTCGACGAGATCGAGCGCATGTTCGGCGCGGAGCCCGGCGGCCTCGATGCCCTCTACCCCGGGCTCGAGATCGTCAACCACGAGTGGGCCGACCACGACCAGATCGTCTCGGTGGGGCGGCTCAGCGAGGACCAGATCTTCGAGCTCAGCCGGGGTGCGATGCGCCAGGGCATCGAGGTCGAGATCAACCGGCGGATCGTTGACAGCGACGTCGCGATCGTCATCGGACCCGTGTTCCCGCACGAGGTGGTCGGGATATCCGGCGGCAACAAGTACTTCATCCCCGGCTGCGCCACCCACGAGATCATCGACCTGTCCCACTGGGTCGGCGCGCTGATCGGCGTCGAGGGCATCATCGGCGTCGCCGAGACCACGCCTGTACGAGCGATCATCAACGCCGGCTCCGAGCTGATCCCCACCGAGCGGTTGGCGCTGTGCCTGGTCGTCGAGTCAGGGACGGGCGAGCTGGAGGCCGCGGCGTTCGGCACGGCCGAGGACGCATGGGCGGCCACGGCACCCATCGCCGCCGAGAGCCACATCGTGTACACGGATACGCCGTTCACGAAGCTGCTCGCGATGATGCCGACGCGCTACGACGACATCTGGACCGCGGCGAAGGGATGCTACAAGGCGCAGCCGGCGATGGCCGACGGCGGCGAGGTCATCATCTACGCGCCCCACGTCACCGAGGTCTGCGAGACCCACCACGAGATCTACGACATCGGCTACCACTGCATCGACTACTTCATCAAGCAGCCGGAGCGGTTCGCGCACGTGCCGAAGGGCGTCGTCGCCCACTCGACGCACGTCCGAGGGGCAGGCACGTACGATCCCGCGACCGGGGTGGAGACGAACCGGATCCGCGTGACGCTGGCGACGGGCATATCGCGCGAGGTGTGCGAGCAGGTCAACCTCGGCTACCTCGACCCGACGAGCATCGACATCGAGGCCTGGAAGGCCGACCCGGAGATCACGGTCGTCGAGAACGCGGGCGAGATCCTCTTCCGCCTGCGCTGA
>JAYUEA010000388.1:0-4151 GCA_043739465.1 Propionibacteriaceae bacterium | reverse complement strand
GCACGCTCGCGGGCAGCTCGGTCGTGATCGAGGGGTGGGCCGCGAGCACAATCCGGTACGTCCCGGCGTACGCCTTCAGCACCGACTCCAGCGCGTAGGCGACCTTCGGCCCCTTCAGCGACCCGAACCCGACGTAGATCGGCCGCTCCTCGGCAGCGAGGAAGGCCTCCAGCTCGGGATCCGGCTTCCAGCCCGCAGCCGCCGTGTACCACTGACCCGTCACCGTGACCTGCGAGGCGTCCCAGTCCGCCGGCGTCGGCAGCAGCGTGGGCGACCAGGCGCCCAGGACCGGCAACGAGTGGTACGGGTTCGGCAACCCCGCCAGCCCGAGCTCGCGTCGTACCGAGTTGACCCTCGTGCCAACCATCGACCACCCCGCGGTGTCGACGAACCGACCCACAGCATGGTTGAGCCTGGCGGGCACGCGAGGTTTACCGAGCACCGATGGTACGAAGTCGGCCGTCGGCAGCATCGGCTGCAAGCCGGCCAGGACGGCGACCGCGCCGACCTGGTCCGCCGCTGCGACCGCGTGATAGCTGGCGGCCGGGAGCCCGACAACGACGTCCGATCCCGCAGCGGCGCCGACGATCGTCTCCACCCATTCACGATCGGGCCAGCGGAAGCGCCTCAGAGCTTCGCCCAACCCCGAACCCAACACGTCGTTCAGGTCGCCCATCAGCCCCACGAACTCGATCCCGGCCGCTGTGGCCAGCACCGCACCCGACTCCTCGGCCACGACGACGGCCGAGTGTCCGGCAGCCTTCAGCCCGCCAGCGAGTGCGAGCAGCGGACGCAGATCGCCCTCCGACCCGAAGCTGACGCACGTGACTCTCATCGGTCCGGCGCCACCTGGAGCAGGGCGTTCTCGAGGACCTCGGTCAACGCCGGGTGGATCCAGTACTGGCCGCGGGCCATCGTGCGCGCGTCGAGCCCGGTCGCCATCGCCTGGATCGCCGGCTGGATCAGCGTCGACGCCTGCGGCCCGAGGATGTGGCAACCGAGCAGCTGCAGGGTCTCCGGATCCACGAGCACCTTCGCCAGGTGCGTGCCGGGGTCCTCGAGCGCCCACCCGTACGCGACGTCGGCGTACTTCTGCACACCCACGAGGTACGGGACCTCGGCGTCGCGCAGCTGCTGCTCCGTCATGCCGACCGCCGCGAGCTGCGGGTCGCAGAACACCGCGCTGGGGATCGCCTCGTGGTTCGAGACCACCATCGCGTCGGGGTGCAGCAGGTTGTGCTGCACGACGCGGGCGTCCTGGTTGGCCACGTGCTTGAGCATCGCCGGGCTGGAGACGTCACCGAGCGCGAACACCCCAGCGGCTGTCGTCCGCTGGTACTCGTCGACGACCACGAAGCCCTCGGAGTCGACCTCGACACCGCCTGCGGACAGGTCGAGACGGTCGCTGTTCGGCTGGCGGCCCGTCGCGACGAGCAGCACCTGTGCGTCGTACGAGTACTCCATGTCGTTGAGGTCCCGCGTGTACACGCCGATGCCGCCGCGCCCCTGGTCGTCCACCTCGACGACCGACTGGTTGAGCCGTACGACCACGCGCTTGCTGAGCTCGTCCGTCAGCGCCAACGCGAGCTGCGCGTCCTGGTGACGCAGCAGGTACGCCGACCGGTTCAGGAGCGTCACCGCGACGCCGAGCGAGGCGAAGATGTGGGCGAACTCGACCGCGACGTAGCCTCCGCCGAGGATCACCATCGTGCGCGGCAGCGTCTCCAGCCGCATGATCGTGGTGCTGGTGTGCACCTTGTCGGCGATCTCCGGCGCATCGAGCCCGGGGATCTTCGGCATCCGCGGCCGCGAGCCGGCGGCCAGGACGATGCGATCGGCGGACAGCTGCGTGGACGAACCATCCGGGTACGAGACCTCCAGCTGCCGCTCCCCGATGAAGCGTGCCGTGCCGCGGAGCACGGACAGGTTGTCCTGCGACTGGCGGTAGGCCAGGCCACCCGCCGCGATCGGGTCGATCCGGTTGAACACCCGGTCGCGGATCGCCGGCCAGTCGACACGAGGCGCCTGCGCCCCGATCCCATACCGACCAGCGCGCCGGATCTCCTCCGCGACGTCGGCGGTGTGGACGAAGATCTTCGTCGGGATGCAGCCGACGTTCAGGCAGGTGCCGCCGAACGGCTCCCCGTCGTCGATGAGGGCCACGTGGAGACCGCTGAAGCGGTCATCGAGGATGGAGTTGCCACTACCGGAGCCGATGACGGCGAGATCAACGTGACGCACGCGCCCATCCTTCCATGCGTGCGGAAACGCTCAGTGACGACCACCGGCGAGCATCCGCGCCAGGGTCATGGCGATCCTCGTGGGGACCAGCCGCGTCGACCGTGCCATCACCGTGTTGAGCGGACCGTCGATCGCGACGGGGCTCCCTTTGGCGAGCGCGTCGAAGCACGTCTGTACGACCTGGTCCACTGTGCGGCGGTTGGCGAAGGCAGACTCGTTGCCCGCAGCCGCGAAGAAGTTGGTCTCCGTGGGCCCTGGGCACAGCGCGAGCACGGACACGCCACGCGGCCTGAGCTCCTCCCACATCGCCAGGCTCAGGTTCAGCACGTACGCCTTCGTCGCCGCGTACACGCCCATCCCCGGAATCGGCTGGAACGCTGCCGTCGACGCCACGTTGACGATCGCTCCGCTGCAGCGGCTGACCATGCCGGTGACGACCGCCCGCGCGAGGAGGCTGAGCGCAAGGCAGTTGAGACCGATCTCCTCGGCCATCCGTGCGGGATCGGAGTCGGCGAATTCGCTGAGCGTCCCGAAGCCCGCGTTGTTCACCAGCAGCTCGACCTCACGCGTCGCGAGGTCGGCGACGACCCTGTCGCGGGACCCAGGATCGGCAAGGTCGGCGGCGAGCACCTCGACCTCGACCCCGTACTTCTCCCGCAGCTCATCAGCCAGGTCGTGCAGCACGCCGGCGCTGCGCGCCACGAGCACCAGCGGCATCCCGTCGGCCGCGAGCTTCGTCGCGAAACCGCGTCCCAGGCCTCCCGAGGCGCCCGTCACCACTGCCCAACCCGCCGTCGTCATGGCCAGAGACTAGCGGGACCGCGGAAGTCTGAGCTTTCGTGATGGTGGTCAGCCGAAGCTCTCCGTCCGATCCTTGAGCCGGGTGGCCCTGTCGATGGCGAACCTGATGCCGGCGACGACCGTCACCGTGACGACATTGCCGTACTGGCGAGGGTCGCCGAGGTGTACGAGGTCTTGGCGCCCGCCACCGTGAGCGTGCCCGTGTGGTCGCGGTAGCCGGGCGACGTGCCCAGGCGGTTCGCGTCCCCCGCGAAACCGGGACACGTCAGGAGGCTGACGTCGATCTCCTTGGCGGCCTTCCTCGCCTCCGCGACCGTCGGGTACAGGGCGGCGTAGCCCTGCTCCGACATGCCCTTCGTCTTCGTGTCCATGAGGGTGCGAGCGACCGTCGACCGTGCCAGGGCTACGCGCATCCCCTGCGTACAGCCCGTGGCGGACGCGGTGGGGAACAGCGCCGCCGGGTCGGTGGTGGTCACGGTCGGGTCTTACCCGACGCTTCCCAGCGCAGGGTCGAAGATCGCGCCGATCTTCACCGATGACAGCGTCGGCCCTGTCTGGAACAGGGGCACGACGACGAACCACGCCACCAGACCCAGCGCCACCACGAGGACTGCGGCACTGAGTGCGATCAGGGGTGAACGAGAGCGGGTCTTCGACGATCCAGGCATCGGCGGTGGCGCGTACCCCTGGCCGGGCGCCGCGCCCTGAGGGACGTACGACTGCGGGGCATGGGCCTGCTGTCCCGGGTACGGCTTCCCGGGCTGGCCCTGGTACGGCTGCGACGGCTGACCTTGGTACGGCTGCGGCTGTGGGGCGGCTCCCCAAGCCGAGGGCTGACCCTGGGGTGGCCCCTGCCAGCCCGGAGACTGGGGGTCGGGATGCGTGCTCATGGGGGCGAGACTACCGGCGTGGAGGTCGTCGCAAGCGGGCGAGCGGCCAGCCGGGCCACGTACTCTCGTCCACCGCACAGGTGTCCAAACACCTGCGCGGTCGAAGGGGGCTAGGGAGGGCTAGTGGCGTGTCGCCGCTAAGAGTGGCTGTTTGTGGTGTGAGGTGGGGGTGGCGGTCTCCTTCCCCCCGCCGAAGAGGTGTGTGGTGTCGAGGTCGAA
>JAYUEA010000387.1:0-4152 GCA_043739465.1 Propionibacteriaceae bacterium | reverse complement strand
CCCGGTTGGGTAAACGGCGTACGTTGAAACTATCCAGTGAGGAGGAGCCCCCATGGCTTCCGACGACATACTGCACGACACGACCCCCACCGCCGGCGATGAGATGGTTGATAGCACCGACGAGGTGGCCGCGGGCACACCGACCACCGAGGACACCACGGATGGTTTCCCCGACCGGTGGGCGGGTGGCCCTGATGACTCCGGCGTTGCCGGCACCGACTTCGGAGAGAACTGGTCGGGCGGCCCCGACGGTTCAACCGAGAAGGCCGAGGAGTTCGGTCAGACCTGGTCGGGCGTTGCGGACGACCAGCCCGCAAGCGCTGAAAAGTTCGGCACGACGTGGTCCGGCGACAACCAGGAGACCCCGGGAACCTGATCGGGTTCGCGAGAGGGTCTGGGCAGCTCGCGAGAGACGTTGGGTGGCTGGCGAGAGACTCCAGACCACCCAGTGCCGCGCGACACCAGAGTCTCTCGTCAGTGCCGCAGAGTCTCTCGCGAGTGTCCGGAGTTCTCTCGCGAGTTCCCAAGAGTCTCTCGGCAATGGGGTGGACGCGCGGGTCACGCGCTGTGCTTCTCCCAGAAGGCGTCGGCTTCCGCGTCGCGTCCGGCTCTGACGAGCGCCCGGGAGCCGATACCGGCCATGTCGGTGATGGTGGCGTCGCGGTCGCCCCAGGTACGCAGCTCGCCGATGATCACCTCGAGCTCGGCAAGGCCGTCATCGATGCGGTCCGAGGCGAACATCAACTGGGCTCGCAACAACCGTGAGCTGATGCCCTGCGACTCCGCCCCGTGGTCGTACATGCGCGCCGGGATGTCGCCCAGCAGGACCAGGGCCTCGTCGTAGCGCTCGGCCGTCCCGTACATGCGCGCCCTGGTATCGGCGAGGTCGAGCCGCTCGAACTCGAAGTCCCAGTCGGCCAGGCCCTCGCGGAACTCCGAGTCGGTGAGCGCGCGCATCTCGTTCGTGTCGTTCAGCGCGATGGCGAGCTCGAGCTCGTACAGGCCTGCGTCGAGTCCGTCGGTGTCCTGGACGGCTGTCGGCAGCTGCCGCCGCAGCACCATGATGCCGCGCTGCTCGTCGACCTGCCCCATCAGCTCGATGCCTCGGCGGTAGGCACGTACGGCGTCGAGCGTGTCCTCGGCCGCCATCAGCCGCGCGTACGAACCCCAGGCGGCGCCGGCCTCGGCCAGCTCGCCGACCGTCAGGTACAGCTCGGCCGCTCGTCTGTACAGGCTGGTCGCGCGGGTGTTCTCCTCGAGGTCGGCCGAGATGTGCGCCGACAGCTCGGTGATGCGCGCCTGCTTGAGGTCCAGCGCCGGCTCGACGTACACATCGCTCGCACGCGCCAGCTCGATCGCTGCAAGCCCGCTCTCCGCGGCCTCAGCCGCCTCGAGCAGCCGCCCTGACGCCCGGTGCACGTCGGACAGGATCCCCGACGCGTCGACGAGCGCCTCGAGCGAGCACGACGACTCCGCGAGCACGACGGCCTGCGCGAGCAGGGTCTCGGCCTGCTCGCCCTCGCCCCCGCCGAGCAACAGCCGTGCCTTCGTCAGGAGCACTGCCGACAGCGGGCCGTCGCCGCTTGCACGCGCCAACTTCTCGGCCTCGACAAGCTCCGTCGCCACCTCCTCGGGCCTCTCGAGCATGGTGCATGCGATGGCGCGCTGCAGGTGAAGCGCTGCGGCGGTGTCCGCGTACTCGCCGGGCAGCAGCACCGCCAGACCTTCGCCGGTCCACGTGTACAGCTCCTCGGGCGACTCCGTACCCCCGCTGTGCGCCGACGCCCAGATCCGCCGCAGCTGGTGATCGGCGTCGACCGCGCACGGGAACGCCCGTACCTGATCGAGCAGCTCATGGCGCCGATCGGCGTCGCCACTTTGCACGATCCGGATGCGGGCCCGTCCACGCTGGCCGGCGTCGCCGACCGCGTCGATGGCCGGGATCATCGCGTACGCCTCCTCCCACCGGTGGCCGCGCGCCAGCAGCCACTGGTCGATGAGCAGCGCCTCGGCCTCGTCGCCCACCGCCCTGTACAGCGCGGCGGCACTCGTCAGGTACGGCCTCGCCCTGGCCGCCGTGATGAGCTGGTCGCTCCACCCGAGCAGGTACTCGAGCCCGCCGAGCGCGCGCAGCCTGGTCTCGTCCGCGTCCTCGCGCAGCTCCGGGAGCCGGTAGCGCCGGCGTCGCCACTCGTCGGCGAGCGTACGGATGTCGTCCACGGGCGAGTACCGCTGCGCCAGTTCGACTAGGTCGTCGAGCCGCTCGACCGTCAGCCCGGACAGGTCGCTGAGGTTCGGCGCGAGCGGGTGCCGCTCAGCCATCGTGGGTGGGGGAGGCAACGCCACGGGCGTGGGGAACGGCATCTCGGGCAGGGACGGCGCCTGCAGCCAGCTCGCGTACACGTACCGGCCGACCTCAGGCGTGCCGTTGCGCCCGTCGAACTGCTGCATCAGCGCGGTCGCATACTCCCGAAGCTGACGCCGGAGCACGGCGATCGGCACCGACTCACCCCGGAACCAGACAGTGCGCAAGCCCATGTCGTCATGGGCCGTGTCGAGCACCCGGGTCGCTGCGGCGGCGAAGATCATGCGCTGGTACGGGGTCGCGTCCGAGTCGAGCACGTCCAACCGCTTGCTGAGGATGTCGAGGCCCCGTTCGACGGCCCCAGACCGCGCCAGCACGAGCATGTGCGTCGCCACCTGCTCGACCATGTGCTCCTCGTCGGCGATCATCCGCCAGCCACGTCGCTGCACGTTCATGGCCTCGTCAGCGCGCCCCGACGCCAGCAGCGGCTCGAGGACCAGCGAGTACAGGTTGCTCGGCTCCTCGGCGCAGGTCTTTCCGCTGGCCAGTGCAGGGATGGCGAACCCGAGCGCATCATCCCAACGGCCCTGCTGCGCGCAGTACTGGACGCGTTCGGCCGACTCGCACGCGATGCAGTCGGACAGGTCCGTACGGTCCGACGCCAACCAGGTCTCGAACTCGCGTTCGGCCCCGCGCACGCCTCGTACATGTCGTGCCAGGTGGAAGGCCGACTGGTGCACCGGCCCGAGCCCCTCGCCGGCCTCGGTGTAGATGCGGTACGTGGTCCGCAGGTTCTCCTCGATGCGCGCGAGCGGGATCTCGGGGTACTCGAGGAGGGCGCCCGTCATCCACGTGAGCTCCCACAGGAACTGGTGGCGCAGCTCGTCGTCGAACCAGGTCCGCCCCTGCTCGTAGCGTTGCATCACCCAGTTGAACGGCGCGAACATCTTGGGACCCGAGTTCGAGTACTCGTAGGCCTCGACCAGGTTCAGCCTCGCCGTCGCCTGCAGGTTCTCGTAGCCGAGCTCGTCCGCCAGCGCGACGGCCTGCTCGCTGAGGGCGACTCGCTGGCCGAGCGGCTGGTTGCGCGCCTGCTGGAGGAGGGCGAACAGGTCGTCGACGTCAGCCACGCCGGTCCCTGAGCTTGTCGAAGGGCCCGATCGCGCGGTCGAGCAGCCCGAGGAACGAGCGGTCCATCGCGGCCAGGTCTGCGGGCCGTAGCCGGTGGTGGCCCATCAGGAGGGCGCGCGTGTAGAGGGACTCGATGCCGATCGCGGCCAGCGCCGGGTCGCGCACGCCGAGGAGCCGCTGCACGGTCTGGTTGCCGTCGTTGAGCAGCAGCCGGGCGCGAGAGCTGCCCCCGTCGTCGAACGCGCCGAGGATCGCTGCCCAGGTGTCGTCGGCGGTGTCCGCGACCTCCCGGCGCTCGCGACGTTCCTGCGCGGTGGCAGAGTCGAGGTAGAGCGCGGGCAGTGACGAGGGCGAGAAGCCGCGCAGCTCGAGGTCGACATCGAGCCGGTCGAGCGCGTGCCGCATCTGCTCCAACGGCCAGGCGACGGCCGAGGTGCGGTCGGAGTCGACGGTACGGATGTGGGCGTCGAGGTCATCGGGAGAAACCGTCAGGATCTGCGTGCCTGGCAGGACGGTCGGCGCCTTCAGGAGCAGGTCGTACTCGTACACGTAGCCGCCGTTGACCACCGCCATCCCCTGGCCGGCAGCGACCTGTGCGATCTGGTGGAAGTCGTCGTTGGTACGGGTCACGTAGATGGTGTCGGTACGCTCCAGCAGCTCGGGCAGCGTGGAGTCACCGACGTTGCTCTGGAACGGCAGCAGCGGCAGCAGCATCG
>JAYUEA010000386.1:0-4153 GCA_043739465.1 Propionibacteriaceae bacterium | reverse complement strand
AAGGCGGCTACATCCCGGCGCCTGCGTCCTTCCTGCGCGGCCTCCGCGCGCTGTGCGACCAGCACGGCATCCTGCTCATCACCGATGAGGTGCAGTCGGGCTATGGACGGACCGGCGCGATGTGGGCGTTCGAACACGCCGGGATCGTGCCAGACGTCGTGACCGTGGCGAAAGCGATCGCCAATGGCCTGCCACTGTCGGCCCTCGTCTCGAGCCGCGACCTGCAGGTCCGTTGGGGGCCGGGCGCCCATGGCTCCACCTACGGCGGGAATCCCGTCGCGTGTGCGGCCGCGCTGGCCGTCCTGGAGACGATCCAGGATGAGGGGCTGGTGGCCAACGCTGCCGCGCGAGGTGCGGAGCTGACGGCGGGTCTGGGCAGGATCGCGGCCGAGGACGATCGGATCGGCGACATCCGCGGGCCTGGTCTCATGGTCGGCGTCGAATTCGTCCGTGATCGCGCCACTCGTGAGCCGGACGGGACACTCCCGGACGCCCTGATGGCCGCGTGTGCGGACGCAGGACTGCTCATCCTGACCTGTGGACGCCAGCACGAGGTCGTGCGCTGGATCCCGCCCCTCAACGTCACCGCGGCGGAGATCGCCGAGGCCGTCGAGATCTTCGGCGAGACGCTGGCCGGGATCCCCCGAGCGTAGGCTCTGCGCGGCGGATCGCCCGTGGCATGCCGCCCCGGGTCAGCGGTTCTGCGAAAGGAACTTCATCACGTCGTGGAGACGAAACCGTCGGTCGCCGCGCTTGCATACGCGGTAGAAGGGCAGCTCACCACGGTCGCCCAGACGTTTCACCGTGTTGACGTGCAGGTGAAGCATGTCGGCCACTTCGGTCGCGGTGAGCATCGGTCCAAGTTCGTTGACGGCCATCGATGCCATGTCGGTCGTTGCCTCGCTCTGCACGGTTCTCGACAGGTCCGGGTCCCTGGTGTGCGCAGGGGTAGGGTCCGGCTTGCTGCGAGGGAGAGCGTACGGGTGGAGGGTAGGCGTCCGCCAGCCGTACTTTGGTACACCCCGCAGTACCGGTTTGGTGGACTGCCGCGCGCCGACCCTCACTCACCCGAGGTTCTGCTACCGTCGGGATCCTTGAACGCAACGTCCGGGACTCACCGGTGAAGACGAACTACGACGTCGCGATCATCGGCGGCGGTGCCATCGGTAGCGCGATCGCCTATTTCCTGTCGAACGACCCGACCTTCCGGGGTCGGACCGTGGTCATCGAGCGTGATCCCTCCTATGCGCGCGCTTCCTCCGCCTTGTCGGCCAGCTCCATCCGTCAGCAGTTCTCCACGCCGGAGAACATCCGGATGTCGCTCTACGGCATCGCGTTCATGCGGGAGATCGGCAGGCATCTGGCAGTGGACGACCAACCTGGCGCGCAGATCGACATCGGCCTGACCGAGGGCGGCTACCTCTACCTCGCGACGGCTGCCTCCGCAGCGGTGCTGCGCGACAACCACGCGATCCAGGTGACCGAAGGGGCGGACGTCGCCCTGCTCGGGCCGGACGAGCTTGCGGCGCGCTTCCCGTGGCTGTCGCTCGACGACGTCGTCCTGGGGTCGCTGGGGCGCAGTGGCGAAGGCTGGTTCGACGGCTATGGCCTGACACAGGCCTTCCGACACAAGGCCCGAGCGCTCGGGGCCGACTATGTCGCGGCGGAGGCCGTCGGCATCGACGTCGTCGGCGATCGAGTGACCGGTGTGCGACTGGCCAACGGCGACGCGATCGACTGCGGGACCCTCGTCGACGCAGCCGGACCCTGGGCTCGCGACGTCGCGGCCATGGCCCGGGTGATCTTGCCGGTCGAGGCGCGCCGACGCTGCGTGTTCGGCTTCGACGCGCGCCGGACGCTACCTGACTGTCCGCTCGTCGTCGACACCACCGGCATCTGGTTCCGGCCGGAGGGCCAGTCGTTCATCGGCGCGACCGCTCCGCCGCCGGACGAGGATCACGACGGCCTCCCGCTGACGGTGGACCAGCGGCAGTTCGACGAGCAGTTGTGGCCGGCGCTGTCGGCGCGCGTGCCGGCGTTCGATGCGATCAAGCAGCTGAACTCGTGGGCGGGCTACTACGAGACCAATACGTTCGACCACAACGCGGTGATCGGGCCGCACACGGAGCTGATGAACCTGCTGTTCGCGGCGGGGTTCAGCGGCCACGGGATCCAGCACGCCCCAGCCGTCGGGCGGGCCATCGCCGAGCTGATCATCCACGGCCACTATGTCAGCCTGGATCTGTCGATCTTCGCCTACGAGCGGATCGCGGCCGGCCGGCGCGTCGTCGAGCGTAACGTGATCGGCTGATCGTGGGTCGGTGGCGCCCCCGGCAGGATTTGAACCTGCGACCTTCCGCTTAGAAGGCGGCTGCTCTGTCCACTGAGCTACGGGGACGTGCTGAGCGTGGCTCGGATGTCGGACGGTCAGATTATGGGCACAATAGGTTGGTCAGTTTTTCCCGCCCTCAGCCCTCCTTCCTCAGGGGTTGAGCTCGGGACGGTCGCTCTGCGGAGGCGACGGTCGTTCGGATTGAGGGGGCGAGCAACACCCCAGGCGGGTTGCCATAGCACGATGGCTACATGGCTGGCTTTCACGAGATAGGCGCCGCGGTCGTTCTTATCGGCGGGCAGGACTCCCTTCTTCACGAAATGCCGGATGACCCGGATATGGCGATTGGTCATGTCCGCGACCTGGCGGAGCGTCAGGCGGGCGTCCTCGACCTCGGGGTACAGCACGGCTCCCGTGAAACGTGCTCGGTCGGCTCGCGTGATGTTACTCATGTGCGCTCCCGCTGCAATCGTCCTGGCTCGATCATAGCACCCGTATTGTAGTTGCATACGTGGGCCCATTGTAGGACGATGGATATGAAAGGGACACTGCCGTGGCTGAAACCGAGCTTATCGATCTAATCCATTACCCGGGGTACTTGGGGAACATCAAGGCCTTCATCGAGCATGCCCGCGAGGGTTATGCGCATCAGTCTGGGATTCTGGCGGATCCCTCGACTCCGGGCCGTCAACGAGTAACGGCTCGTGTCTTAGCCCAGATGCACGCCCGTGACATCAAGTCCGGTGAGCTCAAGCATCGCAAAGTGCTGAGGCGTCAGGCAACGGAGGCAAGGAGGGAATCCCTCTGTACCCGATCTGTTTGATGCCGTACCTAATAATCGGGAGGTTGCCCTTGAAGGTGAGGCAGATGGGGCCAAGGCTAACGCCTCGACGCAGGAGGGTCGTAAGCCAGAGATCGGCGCTTTTCCCGATGCGGCGGCCGGTGTTCTAGAGCCCTAGGCCCGCTTTGATGCTCTCTCGCACGACCTGACGGAGCACATCAACAAATGCCTGGCTGGCTTCGCCTCGTGCCTTAGCAATGAGCCGCTTGGCCGTCAGCGCGGCGACCTGGGACCGTGGCGTCTCGGCTATCAGGTCTGGCAGTGTGGCCTTTAGCTTCTCGCGCTCATCATGGTCGAGTCCCTCGAGTTCATCGGCTAGCTCGCGGGCCGCGTCGAGCTTGTCGGCGGTCCAGGGATATGGCTGTCCGCAGTTGAAGCAGAAGTATGGGTACCTCCAAAACTGCTCCTGCCACTCGCCTTCTTCTATGCCCTGGACGGGCTCTTGGCAGTGTTCACAGGTCGTGACCGCGGGCTGTCCGCACTCGGGGCAAAACTTGCGGCCGAAGTCCGCGCTCTTGTCACCCCAAATAGTGATGACATGGCCGTTGCGGCAGATCGAGGCGTTCCGGTACATGCGCATCAGGGTAGCGCCCCCGATGCCCGCTCGACCCGGCTGTCACTCGCGGCGCGGTGCAGAGCGAGGGCTCGCGAGAACTTAGTGCCGGGTTCCTGCGCGAAACACGGCGGGTCCCACAGTTGGCCTCGGTCAAGGGGTGATTAGGCCGTGGTCGCGGGTGGGGAGTGTCATAGTCTGGGGCGCCAACGGGTCGCGTCGCCAGGAGACGTACTGAACAGTCCCACCGGCAATAGAGAGGGTTGGATGAAGGCTCTGGTTCAGACGATAGCCCTGAGCGTCGGCGCGGGAGGAATGATCCTCCTTTTCGCGCTCATCTCAACTATCTCCATCGCCGGCATCGAAATTATCCCGATCGAACTGCCCTTCATCGGACGCATCCATGACGCGGCCTCAACCCTCAACT
>JAYUEA010000385.1:0-12561 GCA_043739465.1 Propionibacteriaceae bacterium | reverse complement strand
CCACACGACGCGTGAGACACGGACTGCCGAGTAGCGAGAGTCTCTAGAACGAGGCGTCGACACCTGGGCGTAACCGTGGCTCAGGCTGCCGGTCCATACCCAGCACCCGGATGCCGTAACGGTGATTCGGGGAAGTACGCGCTTCTCGAACCATCCGGGAGTGGCGAGCGCGGCGACGATTAGATAGTCGGTCTTCGCGTGGGGCGTCATGCCGCGCATCCCGAGATCCAGCGCTCAAGCTCGTCGCGCATGATCCGACCGCGCTTGACCTTCTCGCCGGCGATCTTCGGGAACGTCTCAGCCAGGTCACCGGCCTTGATGGCACGGATGATGGTCGAGACCTCATCGCCGCACGCAGTCGCAGCCTCCGCCCTGGTGTACGCGAGCTTGTCGGCGGCGTTCACGCGGCGCGGCTTGCGGTTCGTGAACCGCGAACCACAACGGGCACGAAAAGAGCGTCGACTGGGCAGTCGAGCGCCTTGGCGATGGCGAGAGCGGTACTGGGCTTGGTGGTCGCACGCTGGCCGGAGGTGAGCCACCCGATAGTTCCGTGCGAGACGCCGACTTTGGTGGCGAGGGAGCGGACAGAGTGTCCCCGGAATCCCATGTACTGCCGCAGGGCTTGGGCCGAGATGAGTCTCACGTCCAGCCTCCCTTCGTAGAGCGGTGCGGTCTGCATGTGGACGACGGTACACGAACCACGAACCACGCGCAACCTTTTGGACAGGCTTGTCCAATGAAAGCGAAGCGCTATCCCGGCGCGACACCGCTTGATCAAAGTTCCTGGCGTGTAGTTTGTGGACAGGCCGTCCAACGGTGCGATTGCGCGCGGGCATCATCACGTGGACATTGGAGTGGACATGAGCGAGTTACGGGAGCCGTGGGCCACTGCAGCGGAGCAGGCCGGAGTACGGCAGACGCTACGGGGTATCGCGGAGGCCGCCAAGATCTCTCACGTCACCGTAGGGCGGCTGATCAACGATGGGCGTACGAGCCCAGCGACGATCGTCGCCGTTGCGGAAGCACTTCGGATCGAGCCGGGTACGGCCTACGAGTGGGCGCATATGGCGTCCGACTGGGGACCGTGGACGCCGCCGATCGGATCGCACAGGTTGACCCCACGCGCCAGGGCTGCTCTCGCCGAGCTGATCCTGGTCCTAGTTGGAGACGAGGACGATTGATGCCCAGAAGAACGCAGGCGGCACTAAGGCCGCGCCTACGTCGTGAGCGAGCCCATCCCGAGCCGGTCAGCGACAGCGGCCAGCGCGGCTCGTAGCGGCTCCTGCCTCACGTGGATGTACGGCCTCGTGCTGGCGATCGACGAGTGCCCGACGATGGCCGTGATGACCTCGTCTGTGACGTTCGCCTCTCGGAGCAGGGTCGCGGTCGTGTGGCGGCAGGCGTACAGGTCGTAGGCGGGGACGCCGGCCGCGGTGCAGATGGCGCGCCACATGGCCCGGTCATCCTTCGGGTCCATAGGTTGCCCACGATCGGACCAGACGAGCCCGTACGGCGATCCTGGGGCTACTCGCTGCCACTCTCGCAGGGAGTCCACCAGCCACGGGACCATCGGAATGTACCGCTCGCCGCTGACCGTCTTCGGCTTGACCAGGTGCCAGCGTCCCTTGAGTTGGCGAGCCTCGTAGGCGATGGGGACCTTGAAGCCAGACGCACGGTCACGGGCGACGCGGTAGGGGAGTGCTTGCAGCTGCCACGACACATCGAGGAAGCCGCGCTCGATGTCGACCCGGTCCCACGTGAGCCCGAGCACCTCGGCCGGCCGCATGCCTTGGAGCAGCGCCGCCGCCCACCTCGAGCGGTCGGCACGTTCGGAGGATGCAGCCAGGATCAGGATGGCGTGGTCGGCGGGGATGGCGTCGCGGTCGGACTTGCCCACTGGCACACCTTCCACGTTATCGACGACGGTCGGGACGGCATGCCCGTCGAGGCGGGCGTCCTTGAGCATCCGCGCCAGGACGCCCCGGTAGCGGCTCGCGGTCGACGGGGCGAGGTCGGCGGCGAGGATGGCGAGGCTCACGGCGCGGATGTCGCCGGGGGTGAGCCGGTCGAGGCGTCGGTGTCCGATGGTGGGGATGATCCAGCGGAGCGCGGCCGTGGTGACCATGAGCGAGGCTGGGCGTAGGTGCTGCTGGACGCGGGGGAGCCATATATCCGCGTACGACTTGACCGTGGTCGGTGCGCTGGACGTCTCGGGGTTAGCCTCGCGGAGTAGTCGCGTGAGCATTCGGTTCGCTTCAGGTCGGGTGGTGCCTCGGGGGGTGATCTGCCGCTTCTGCTTGCGGACCCCCTGCCGGTTCCAGCCTGCCTCGATACACAGGACGAGCCTGCCATCCTGGCGCTGGATGACCGATCCGGTGCCCGATGCGCGTCTCGTCATCGCCCTAACCTCCTCCGTGCTACTTACCGTGATACATAGTTAGCCTACGTATACCAATGGATACGTGACAAATCCCCTTGTCGGAGACACTTTCTCGATAGTCTGAGCGTACCAAGTCCTTCTCTTACAAGGAAGGGGTCGGGGGTTCGAGTCCCTCTGCGCCCACCCGTGTGAAACAGCGGTTGACTAGGTCAAATACGGGTTTCGGTCCCTCCTGGGATGCTCTCCGTGCACTATTCGTGCATTATCCCCAGCGCACTCAGTCCTAGTTTGGGATGCCAGTTCGGTGCCGGACATGACGCGGCGCGGCCGCCCAAGACCGTGCGGCTGATGTTCCCGGTGTCGTTATCGGCGTCCGTAGATGTCGCCTCGGAGGACGACGGCGACGACGAGGATGAGCAACACGTTGTCGTGGATCTCGTACACGACCCGGTAGTCACCGGTGCGGACGCGCCACTCGCCTCCGCCACCCACCAGCTTCTTGGCGCCACTCGGGCGCGGTTCGGTCGCGAGCAGCTCGATCGCAGCCTGTACGCGTCGCTGCGCGGCCCGGTCCAGCTTGCGCAGCTGGCGGGCGACCCAGGCCGGTCCGGGCTCGGCACTCGGTGGCATCCAGTGGGGGTCTGCAACGGACGGCAAGCGCATCTACGTCGCGATCGGCAATCTCTATGGCATCCCGTACGCGAACACGGCGCTCGGCGATGCAGGTTCGTGGGCGGCTCTCGACCCGGCCACCGGCCAGATCATCTGGCAGCGGCCCGACCCGAGAGGTTCCATCGACCTCGGGCCGCTCGCCGTCGCCAACGACGTCGTCTATGCACCGTCCATGGCGGGAGGCCCGATGCGTACCGCGTCGGCGATCGCCTCCTGCTGCCCGTCGACGGTGAAGTAGCTGTCAGGACGGATGGGCTCCCACGGGGCGAGGAAGCCGTGGTTGCGGCGGACGACATCCGCGATGACTGCTGCGTGCCGGCGTCGAGGAGGCGGGGTCTGGTCACCGCAGCATCGTGCCAGACCGGATGTCGGAGCCGACGTGGCGGAACCCGCTCGACGACCCCGGTACAGTCATGCGACGTGGGACAGATAGACGACATCCGCGCCGGGCTCGGCGCCCTCGACCGGACGCTGGCATCGATCGAGGCAGTCATCGACGTGCCTTCGAAGCGGGCGGCCATAGCCGTGCTCTCCGAAGAGGTCGCGGCACCGGACCTCTGGAACGACCAGGAGAACGCGCAGCTGGTCACGTCGCGGCTCTCGCGACTGCAGGCCGAGGTGGATCGCCTCACCGGCCTCCGCGTCCGCCTCGACGATCTCGGCGTGCTCGTCGACTTGGCCGAGGAGGAGTCCGACAGCAGCGCGGTCGACGAGGTCCGCCGGGAGGTCAACAAGATCCAGCCCGAGATTCAGGTCCTCGAGGTCCGCACCCTGCTGTCCGGCGAGTACGACGAGCGCGACGCCCTCATCACCATCCGGTCCGAGGCCGGCGGCGTCGATGCGGCCGACTTCGCCGAGATGCTGCTCCGCATGTACACGCGCTGGGCCGACCGCCACGGCTACCCCGTCGACGTCTACGACACGTCCTACGCCGAGGAGGCGGGCATCAAGTCCGCGACCTTCTCGATCAAGGCGCCGTTCGCGTACGGGACGTTGTCGGTCGAGCAGGGCACCCACCGGCTGGTACGGATCTCCCCGTTCGACAACCAGGGTCGCCGCCAGACGTCCTTCGCCGGCGTCGAGGTGCTCCCGGTCACCGAGGAGGCCGACCACATCGACATCCCTGAGGCCGACATCCGCGTCGACGTGTTCCGGTCGTCCGGTCCCGGCGGTCAGTCCGTCAACACCACCGACTCGGCGGTCCGCATCACCCACCTTCCGAGTGGCATCGTCGTCAGCTGCCAGAACGAGAAGTCGCAGCTGCAGAACAAGGCGGCCGCTCTCCGAGTGCTCCAGTCGCGCCTGCTGGAGAAGGTCCGCGCCGACCGTGCTGCCGAGTTGAACCAGCTCAAGGGCGACGGCGGCAACTCGTGGGGCTCGCAGATGCGCAGCTACGTGCTGCACCCGTACCAGATGGTCAAGGACCTGCGGACCGAGCACGAGGTGGGCAACCCCGACGCGGTCTTCGACGGCGACATCGACGGCTTCATCGACGCCGGCATCCGCTGGCGCATGCAGCAGGCCTGAGGCTTTGGGAGCGTTCACGGGTTCCCGGCTGCGCGCGCGTCGGGTCGTGCCCAACAGGCGATTCGCCTACACTCGGACGAGGCCGGCCTGAGAAATCTCAGGAACATCTATGTCCCCGAACCCGGTCAAGGTGAGCCGTGATCAGATTCGAAGACGTCTCGAAGGTCTATGAAGGGCAGCAGCGCGCCGCCCTGAAGAACGTGAGCCTCGAGATCGACAAGGGTGAGTTCGTGTTCCTCGTGGGAACCTCTGGGTCGGGAAAGTCGACCTTCCTGAGGTTGATCCTGCGTGAGTACCGGGCCACGAAGGGCCATGTGTACGTGGCGGGCAAAGACCTCAGCCGTCTTCACGGCTGGAAGATCCCCGGGCTGCGCCGTCAGATCGGCACGGTGTTCCAGGACTTCCGGCTGCTCCCGGGCAAGACTGTTCACGAGAACGTCGCGTTCGCGCTGCAGGTGATCGGCAAGCCGTCGTCGGTGATCAAGAAGGTCGTCCCCGAGACCCTCGAGCTGGTCGGCCTCGCCGGCAAGGGCGAGCGTCTGCCGGAGGAGCTCTCCGGCGGCGAGCAGCAGCGCGTCGCCATCGCCCGCGCCTTCGTGAACCGGCCCCGCATCCTTCTCGCGGACGAGCCCACCGGAAACCTCGACCCCGCCACCAGCGTGGGCATCGTGAAGCTTCTCGACCGCATCAACCGTGCGGACACCACCGTCGTCATGGCGACCCATGACTCGGCGATCGTCGATCAGATGCGCAAGCGCGTGATCGAGCTCGACGCCGGGCAGGTCGTCCGTGATCAGGCCAAGGGCGTCTACGGGGCGCGGTAGGAGATTCCATGCGACACACATTCGCTGAGGCGCTGGGCGGTCTTCGCCGTAACGCCAGCATGACCCTGGCCGTCGTCGTCACGATGTGGGTCTCCCTGTCGTTGTTCGGCGCCGGCCTGCTGGCCGCTCGACAGGTCGACCTGCTGAAGGACCGCTGGTACGACAAGATCGAGATCTCGGTGTTCCTGTGCGTCAAGGACGTCAAGGGCGACAACTGCGACATCGGTCTGGACGCGACCGACGCCCAGAAGGCGGCGATCCTGACGTCGATCCGGGCGAACTCCGAGACCCAGGACGTGTTCTACGAGTCCAAGGCCGATGCGTTCTCCGAGTTCAAGCGCGTCTTCGCCGGGTCTTCGATCGAGGACTCACTGACCGTCGCGCAGATGCAGGACTCGTACCGGGTCAAGCTCAAGGATCCGCGGAACTATCAGGGAGTCGTCAGCGAAGTCTCGACTATGAAGGGGGTCCAGTTCGTCCAGGACCTCCACGTCTATCTCGATCCCATCTTCACGTGGTTGAACGCGTTGAGATGGGGGACGATCGGGATGAGCGTGCTCCTTTTGCTGGCCGCCTCTCTGCAGATAGGCAACACCATCCGAATGGCCGCGTTCGCGCGACGGCGAGAGCTCGGAATCATGCGCCTGGTGGGCGCGAGCAACTGGTACATCATGCTTCCGTTCCTTCTGGAGAGCCTGTTCGCGGCCGTCATGGGCGCTGCGCTGGC
The DNA here is from genome assembly GCA_043739465.1 of Propionibacteriaceae bacterium. GTDB lineage: Bacteria > Actinomycetota > Actinomycetes > Propionibacteriales > Propionibacteriaceae > Fen-668. The sequence goes on along the minus strand of JAYUEA010000385.1, from coordinate 6,431 downwards.
CAGCGGGACGCTCGCCGTCGGGCTGTACGTCATCGTGGTGCAGAACGCTCAAGTGTCACTCAAGGGTTTACGTTGGATCGGCTGGTCTGACGCAGGAATCGCGATGGGGGGTGTCACTTGCGTCGCAGTTGTGCTTTCAATAGTCCCGACCTTGATAGCGACACGGAGGTATCTCCGCGTCTGACTTCCCAGCAAGGAGACCTCGGTGAGGGACTCGTTCCGAAAGCCAGCCGTTCGACTGGCCGCAGCCATGCTCGCGGCCACTGCAGCGGTGGCTTGGCTTGCCCCGACGGCGAGTGCCGACTCCAACACCGACGAACGGGACCGTCAGAACGCGGCCGCTGCCGCCGCGAAGGCAGACGTCGACACCCTCTCCGGCCAGAAGGCCGCGGCCGCCCAGAAGGCAGCCCAGGCCCAGACGCTGGTCGAGGAGTCGTCGGCGGTCCTCTCTGCTGCCAGCGCCAAGCTCCAGGCCTCGCAGGTGGTCCTCGCCGACGCCCAGGCCGCTCTCGCCGTCGCCCAGCAGAACCTCATCGCCGCCCAGCGGAAAGACGCGGAGACCGCCGGGTCGCTCGCGCAGACCCAGATCCTCCTCAAGGCCTCCGACAGCCTCGTCCAGCACAACCAGGATGAGCTCGACGCCGCGCAGGTGAAGGTCGGCCAGATGGCCCGCGAGCAGTACCAGCAGAACACCACGCTCGTCGGCATCGCGACGTTCGTCACCCCAACCACCACCAGCAGCATGAACGACAAGTTGCAGTGGGCCACGACGATGTTCGAGACCTCGGCCACCGTGATGACCCGCCTCGAGGACACCCAGGCCAAGCTGGCCCAGGCGAAGAATTCGCGGGCGGTGCTCGAAGCCAAGGCTGACCTGGCCCGCAAGGCCGCGGCCGCTCAGCTCGGCACGAGCCAGAAGGCGCAGCAGGCCGCCGCGGCCGCCAGCGCCAGGGTGCAGCAGGCTGTGTACGCGAACAACGCCGCCAAGGCCGCAGCCGCTGACGCCGTCGTACAGGACCAGGCCGAGGCCGCCGCCCAGCAGGCCGAGGTCGACGCCGTCAACGCGCGGATCGCCCAGCGCTTGCGGGACATGACGGCAGCCCAGAAGGCAGCCGCTGCCGCCGACGCGCGTAGCAAGGCCGTCCCGGTCTCCACCTCGGGCGGCTCGTCCAGCACGAGCGGCCTCGCCAGCCCGATCCCCGGCGCATCGATCACCTCGCCCTACGGCATGCGGCTCCACCCGGTGCTCCACATCTGGAAGCTCCATGACGGCACCGACTTCGGCGCCGGGTGCGGCACGCCGATCCAAGCGGTCGCCGCGGGTACGGTCACCGAGGAGTACTACAACGGTGGCTACGGCAACCGTCTGTTCATCGACCACGGGGCGTTGACGACGTCGTACAACCACATGTCCGGCTACGCGGTGAGGGTCGGCCAGCACGTCACGCAGGGCCAGGTCATCGGCTACGTCGGGACCACCGGCTACAGCACCGGCTGCCACCTGCACTTCATGCTGTGGGTCAACGGCACCATGGTGAACCCGGCCAACTACCTCTGAGGGCTGGTCGACAGCGGCTTCTGCTGCTGGTGGCGCGGCCGGGACTCATCCCGCGGGCCGGGTAGCACTCCGCTTGCTAGGCTGGCGCGTCCGACCATCAGGAGGAGACATGCCACGCGAGAAGGGGCGCACGAACGTCGCCCAGAACCGCAAGGCGCGGCACGACTACCACCTCCACGACACCTTCGAGGCCGGCCTGGTCCTCATGGGCACCGAGGTGAAGTCGCTGCGTGCCGGCCGGGCCTCCCTCACCGAGGCCTTCGCCACGGTCGACGACGGCGAGGTGTGGCTGCGCAACGCCCACATCCCCGAGTACAGCCACGGCAAGGACAATCACCTGCCCCGGCGCAACCGCAAGCTGCTGCTCCACAGGCGAGAGATCGAGAAGCTGGAGCGGGAGACGGACCAGTCAGGCCGCACCATCGTGCCGCTGGCCATCTACTTCTCCGACGGCTACGCGAAGGTCGAGATCGCGATCGCCACGGGCAAGCGGGACTGGGACAAGCGCCAGACGCTCATCGAGCGCGAGGCCAACCGTGAGGCAGAGCGTGCGATGTCCAGCCACATCCGGGAGCGCCGCCGCACGTGACGTCCGGGCAGGTGCAGGGGGAGCACCCATTGCCCGGCCCGCTGCGGGCGGGAAGGATGGGCTCATGAGCACGCTGCCCGAGCATCCCAGCCTCGTGCTGGCCGTGACCCAGCAGGAGCGCGAAGCGGCGATCGACCGTCTGCAGAACGCGTACGAAGAGGGCGCGATCACCGCGAGCGACCTCGACCTGCGAGCCGGGATGGCTGCGATGGCGCGGTCGCGCCGAGACCTCAACACAGCCTTCCTCGGTCTTATGGACGTCAGCATCGACGCCCGTCGGTACTCGGCGGTCGCGGCCGGGCGAGGCCTGGCGGTGGCCGCCCACCTGTCCGGCTGGGTGCTCTTCCTCGTGGGCCCGCTCGCCTGCTACGCGGCTGCCCAGCCCGGCTCGTACGCACGTCGGGAAGCCGCGAAGGCCGTGAACCTCGCCGTGCTCACCTTGTGCGGGCTCGCCGTCGCGCTCGTCGTGGTCCTGGTCAATGAGGCCGTGGGCACTCCGCTGGCCGCCCTCATCGGGGGCTGCTGGTGGCTGACGTCGCTGGTGGCGGCCGTCCAGGCGAGCAAGGGCAACAACTGGGAGCACCCGCTGAAGCGGTGGCTGCCGTTCGAGGTCCTGCGCGAGGCCCAGTCGAAGCACTGACAAACCGGTCGGCGCGGTGCGTGGGGCTCGGCTAGACTGGGCCACGTACAACTCAACAGGGGGTGACTGGTTTCGACTCGGGACGGTAGTCCCAGGAGAAGCGGGCCGAGGATCCAGGGTTATCTCGTTAACGATCTCTGGAAACCAATAAGTGCCGATAACACGCGCACTGACTTCGCTCTCGCTGCCTGAGCAGTGACCGAAGGGTCAGCCCGGATGTGCCTTCCGTCCGGATCCTGGCCTCATTCAGAAGGCTTACCTTCACGGCCTCGTCCTAGGGCCGCGTAGGGACACTCATAGGGCTGGGCTTGTTCACCACGCGCCGACGCGAGGGTGAGAGCCGAGTAGAACGCTAGCGTCGGATGCGCCCGGAGAAGGTCTGGTTCGCCGCTCAAGGACGCGGGTTCAATTCCCGCCACCTCCACCCCTGTCGACCTGCGAGCAGGTCACGTTGACATGAAGGGAGCCACCCCCGAGGGGATGGCTCCCTTTCGTGTGCCGTGCCGGCTCAGGCCTTGACGGCCGGCGCCTTCGGTGCGGTCGGGGCAGGCGCTTCGGCCGGCGCGGGCGTCTGGGCCGCAGGCGCCGTCACGACCTCGGGAGCCGAGGCCGACGTGGCCGGGGCCCAGTTGCGCAGCGCTCCAGTCAGGGTCGCCGCCAGTCCTGTGAGAGCTCCGCCGGAGTCGGCACCACCCACAAGGACGTCCGGGACGATCTTGATCTGACCGTCACCCACGGCTGATGCCACCGCGACGGCAGCCGTCGCCGACTGGCCGAGAGCCTTCACCTGGGCGTTGTATCCCGCGGCCTTCGCGAGTCCGAGCGCCTCGGTCGCCTTGGCCTGGGCCAGGCCGATGGCCTGACGCTTGTCGGCCTCCGCCTGGCCGGTGAGCCGTACGAACGCTGCCTCACCTTCGGCAGCCGCGCTGCGGGCAGCGGCGCCGGCCTTCTGGATGTCGACGTTGACGGTAGCCTTGGCGAGCTCCTTTTGCATGTCGGCCGTGCCACGCACGCGCTCGAGGTCCACGCGGACGGCCTGAGCCTTCTGCTGCTCCTCGAACGTGACGCGCTCCTGGTTCGCGATCTCGCGCTCCGTCAGCACGATCACCAGCTCCGGCGGGAAGATGACGTCCTGGACGTAGACGCCCCTGGTCTCGACGTCGTACTTCATGAGGTAGCCGGTGATGTACTCCTGCGCCCGGTTCTGGACGACGTCACGCGTCTCGATGAACTGCACTGCGGGCAGCTCCTGGAGGGCGTTGCGGAAGTAGTTGCCGACCGCCGACTGCAGCACCTCGTTGACGAGGTTCTGCATCGTGCCGACCATCGAGATGACCTTCGGCGCCCTGGAGTCGGGCACGTGGATCTGTACCTGGAGGTCGATGCCGAACACGAAGCCCTCACGGGACTTGCCGTCGATGGGGCTCAGCGCGGCATCGAGGTTGTGCGCGGCCGAGGTCTCGTTCGCCCAGTTCAGCGTGAGGATCGAGGTCGGGACCAGCTCCGCGGCGTACAGGCGGGGGTTGATCGCGTACTTGCCTGTACGGAGCGGCTCGTTCCAGATGCCGCGGTGTCCGGGACGGACGATCGAGCCGAACTTGAAGTCCTCGCCCGAGGTGTCGACGGTGGGGAGGCCGACGTAGGCCTTGACCACGGCCACCTCGCCCTGGCGGACGACGAGCATCGGCACGAGCTCGACGCTGACGAGGAACGGGTTGAGCAGGTACGAGCCGTACAGGAGCGGGTCGTGCTGCAGGCCGATGCGGCCACCGTTGTCCAGGAAGGCCTGGTAGTCCTGGTAGTTGTTGTGGAGGCCGTTCTTGCTCGACAGGATCGCCTCGATCTTCTCGGCGTCAGCGGCACCCTTGGCCTCGAGCTCGGTGATGTCGGAGAAGCCGCCGAGCCGACTGGCGATGTCGCCGCCGTCGGGCGCGTAGCCCTCGAGGGTCGTGATCACGGCCACCACGTCCTGGCCGGCCTGCGGCTGGACGAAGGTCACCCGCAGCTCGTCGGGGCTGAGGCCGAAGGTGTCGCTGGTGGGCGCCTGCTGCCGGCCGCCGCTCGACGTCGGGACGCCGTAGATGCGGCTGGCGGTGAGCACGAGGAACGCGAGCGGGTGGAGGGGCAACAGGGATCCCGGGGGCAGCACGGGGCGCTGGACGCCCTTCTGGCCGCCTTCGCGCAGGAACGTGTCGAGGTCGGTGAAGTTGGCGAAGACCGACTTGAACTCGGCGCTCTTCGCGCCGATCGGCAGGGCTGCCCCGAGCTGGGAGATCACGACGCCGATCTCGCCGGGGGAGACCCGCACCCAGGGGTGCTTGGTGACCGAGTAGAGCGGCCACATCTTGAAGCGAAGACCTGGCATCAGCAGCTGTGCCTGATAGCCGGCCTCGCCGACGAAGGCGATCGCCTGGTCGCCCGTCAGACGCGCACCCGCGCGCTTGTTGACCAGGCCGACCTCGGCCGCTCCGATGAACCGGAACGAGCGGAAGGCGACGATGACGATGATGAGAACCAGAAGGAGCCCGGCAACCAGCCAGGGCAGGGAGAACGGCACAATGACCTCCGTAGGAGGGCGCCAACCGGCGCCCCATTTCAGTATGCACCTGGGGAGTGTCGTGTTCTTCGGCGTGTGTCGGGGCCGTGAGAGGATGCCTGCGTGGAGCCGATGGTCCGACCCCGAGCCGGCGACCTCCTCGTGGCGAGCGTCGCGCTCAGCGATGGCGTGTTCGACCAGACGGTGGTTCTGCTCATCGACCACGACGACACCGGCTCCCTCGGCGTGGTCCTCAACCGGATCTCCGAGCTCTCCCTCGACGACGTGCTGCCGCAGTGGGCCGACGAGGTGAGCGAGCCGCGGGAGCTCTTCATGGGCGGTCCCGTGTCGCGCAACGGCGCAATCTGCCTCGCGAGCCTTGAGGAGCCGGACAGCGAGCCCCCTGGTTGGCGTCGACTGTTCCACCACGTCGGCCTCCTGCACCTCGACACCCCGGTGGAGATCACCCAGGGGGCGTTCCTCGACCTGCGGATCTTCGCCGGGTACGCCGGCTGGGAACCCGGCCAGCTGGACGGAGAGCTGGTGCGGGGGGCGTGGCACGTCGTCGCCGCCCAGTACAACGACATCTTCGGGCCCTCCTTCAACGACCTGTGGCAGCGCGTCCTGCGTCGTCAGGGCGGAGACATGGCGATGTACGCGACCTGGCCGGAGGACCTCACGCTCAACTGAGCCTGTCCTGGCGCGTGCCAGACTGACCGTCGAGACGAGGAGCGCCGCTGCATGAGCATCTGGATGGACGAGTCTGCCGGTCATTGCGTGGACGAGCCTCTCGCCGTGGAGATCGACGAGGTCGACACGGGAGCTGACGACCTGCTGGCACCCGTCGGTGCGGGGGAGCAGTGGACCCCGGAGCAGGGATACCCCGACAGCTCGCTGTCGGTACGGATCTGGGTCGGTGACGACAAGCGGCTCACCAAGGTCAGGATCTCGAACAGGTGGCGCGACCGTGCCAAGGGAACGACCTTGTCGAACATGTTCGACGAGGCGTTCCTGCTCGCCAACGCCTCGATCGGATCGCCGCTCCCGGCCATGGCCGAGGGTTCCGAGGAGCCGGAGTCCTCGGACTGGGTGAGCTGGGACTCGCTCG
>JAYUEA010000384.1:0-4186 GCA_043739465.1 Propionibacteriaceae bacterium | reverse complement strand
GATCGCGCCGGTCCCTGCACACAACGTCCTGCGTCCCACTCCCATATTGCCTCCACCGTGATCCTCGCGATCAGGATAGATCGCTGAGGGGTCCCTGCAGTGACAACGCGCGAAGGCGGGGGTGGGGTGTCAGAGGCGTACAACGAATGAGTGGCTCCCGCTCCGGTCCCCATCGGAGGGACCTACCGCGTACCGCGCTTGGGGAGAAGGACGGTCGCATCAGAGCGGGAGCCACTGTTCCTTGGGAGCGGGCCACCGGCCGCCCGACGGCCGGATGCGCAGGCGACCGACTCCCTCGTTCATTTCACCTCGTCCCCAACGCATCCCGACACTAGGCCCTGACCTTGTCGCGTCGCATTCCTATCGGCGCAACTGTCCGCCAACTGTCCCTTTTGCGTGGTGGCGAGGCGCGAGGATCCTTGGACGAGAATGCTCGGAGTCGCGAGGCTGACCGACCACAATCCGTACATGGAGATCCGCTGGCTGCACATCGTCCTCGACACGCCCCGGGCCGATGCCGCGAGGTCGTGGGCGTTCTGGAGCGACGTGACGGGCACGACGGTGTCCCCGATGCGTGGTGACCAGGGGCAGTTCGCGACGCTGCTGCCGGCGCGTGGCGAGGCCTGGCTCACGGTGCAGGCCCTGGACGGGCCGGCGCGAGTGCACCTCGACATCGACATCGACACCGACGACAGAGCGGGGTTCGTGGCGCGGGCGACCGAGCTGGGTGCTGCCGTGCAGGGGGCCCACCACGAGGTCGTCATCCTCCGGTCCCCCGCGGGGATCGTGTTCTGCGCGACGGCGGGGCACGGTGGCGCCTACGACCGTGCGCTGAACTCCGTTGCCGACCAGGCAACCCTCGACATCGCGCACTCCGCGTTCGCGGGCGAGGTCGCCTTCTGGCACGACCTCACCGGCTGGGCCACGAGCGAGATCAGCGACGAGGACGAGTTCGTGTCGCTGCGTCGGCCCGAGCACGTCGCCGTACGAATCCTGCTGCAGCGTCGCGACGATGAGACGCCGGCGTCGGCGCACGTCGACTTCGCGGTCACGGACAGGGGGGCCGAGACAGAGCGACATGTACGTGCGGGGGCCGAAGTCGTCGCCGTACATGGCCAGTGGACGGTGCTCCGGGACCCCGTCGAGAGGATCTACTGCCTCACGGACCGGGATCCGCTCTCGGGCCTGCCGCGCTGATCCTCGTTTCGATACCGGATCGAGCCTCCAGCGCGACTAGGCTCGGGCTCTCGGCCACATCCGGTATCGAAATGCGGATCCGGTCCTGTGGATGGACCGTGCACGGACCACGTGACGCCCGCGGTCTAGCGTGGTGGCATGTCGGAGCCTGAGCTGGACGAGCACGAGTACGAGGACAGGCTCGAACCGAGGCACCTCATCCGCCGGTCGCACGTCGTGCTGCGCGCCGGGACGCTGATGCTGGGTGCCGGAACGTCGAGCCTGCGGGTACGCGAGGTGATGACGGCGGTCGCCCGTACGGTCGGCATCGAGCACCTGCATGCCCAGGTCACGTTCGCGACGATCGTCCTGACCGTCGGGCGGCGCGGCATCTTCCGCACGCAGGTCGCCGAGACCCGTCCCAGCGTCAACGCCGACCGGATAGCCATGCTGCAGCGGTTCGCGCACGACCTGCCGGCCCGTGCGACGGTGGCCGAGGTCGAAGCCGGGCTGGACGTGATCGAGCGCACGCCCCGCCGCTACCCCGGCTGGATGCTCGTACCGCTCGTCGCCCTCGCGTGCGCATCGATCGCGGTTCTGTCGAACGGTGGTGTACGGGAGGTGCTGGCGGTGCTGCCCGCATCCGCGCTCGCGTACACGCTCCACCGCTGGCTGACCCGGTTGCAGCTCAACCACCTGGCGGTGGTGGTGACCTCGGCGGCCGTCGCGTCGGGGTTGTACGTGGCAGTGGCCGGGCTGATCACGGCCGTCATGGGCTCACCGAGCCCGCGCCTGGCCGCTGGCTTCATCTGCGCGTCGATCTTCCTCATCCCCGGATTTCCCCTTGTCACAGCAGGTTTGGACCTCACCCGGCTGGACCTCGACACCGGGCTACCGCGCCTCACGTACGCGGCGATGGTCGTGCTGGCCATCGCGATCGGCGTCTGGCTGGTGGCGGCGGTCGCCGGCGTCTCGCCGGATCCTGTCGGCGTCATCACGGGCCACCCGGTAGTGGTCTGGAGCGCATGGATCGCCGCCAGCTTCTTCGCGGTGTTCGGATGGGCGACGATGTTCAACGTGCGGCCACGTACGGCGCTGGTGTCCGGCGTGGTGTCTGTCTTGGGCAACGTGCCGCGGCTGGTCATGCTCCAGCTCGGCGTGAAACCTCACGTGGCGACGTTCATCGCGTGCGTGCTCTTCGGCCTGCTCTGCGCGGTCGCCGCACGCTGGTTCTCGATGACGAAGATCATCATGACCGTCCCGACGCTTCTGGTCGCGATCCCCGGCTCGTCCGCGCTCCGTACCCTCATCTACTTCGACCAGGCCGACGTCACCAGCGCGATCACCTCGGGCGTCTCCACGATCCTCGTGGTGATCGCGATGATCGCCGGCCTCTCGGGCGCCAGGATGCTCACCGACCCCGAGTGGGCCTTCACCAGACCCGACCCTCCGCTCCCGGACCCCTCCACGGTGCCGACGGGTGCAGAAGCCACTTGAGGCGAGCCACGTCCACTGCCCGACAGGAGGTGGCCGGGGTCAGGGGGCGAGCCGCTCTTTTCGCCACTGGCCATCGGCCAGCTGGAAGCGCAGACGGTCGTGGAGACGGCTCTTGCGGCCCGCCCAGAACTCCCAGACATCAGGCGCCAGCCGATAGCCACCCCAGTGCGGAGGGCGGGGCGGGTGGAGTCCGTACGTGGCCGATGTCTTGGCGGCGTTGGCCAGCAGCACGGCGCGGTTGGGGATGACCTCGCTCTGCGGGGACGCCCACGCGCCGATCCGTGAGTCGAGGGGTCGAGTAGCGAAGTACGCGTCCGACTCAGCCTCGGAGGTCCGCTCCACGCGCCCCTCGATCCGTACCACCCTCTCCAGCTCTACCCAGTGGAACTGCAGCGCGGCCTGGGGGTGCGCCTCGATCTCCCGCGCCTTGCGGCTGAGGTAGTTGGTGAAGAAGACGACCCCCGAGGAGTCGAAGCTCTTCACGAGCACGATCCGTGTCGACGGCCGGCCATCGCTGCCCACGGTCGCAAGTGTCATCGCGTTCGGCTCCGGCACCTTCGCCTTCACGGCCGCCTGGAACCACTTCTCGAACAGCGCCAGCGGCTCGTTGCCGGCCGCACCCTCGTCGAGCGAGTCACGTCCGTAGCTGGTGCGCATGTCGCGAAGGTCCACGTCCCCAGGCTAGTGGCCCGTGGCGTTGATTCGTTGGCGCTTGGCGCGCCCCAGGCACGCACCTCGCGTCGTTTCCGAAGCTCGCCATACGACCCGGTATGACTGCGCTCCGGAGCCTTGCGATGCACGCACCTGAACGCCAACCGTGAACAGATTTCGGGACACGCGACACGAGTCGCTCTCAGCTGGGGGGCAGGGCCGGCTTCTTGCGTGCTGCGTAGGTGCGGGCGATGCGATGGGCGACGATCACCACGAGGAGCCAGGCGAGGCCGAGCAGCCAGGCGCCGATCACGTCGGAGAACCAATGATGGCCGAGGTAGACACGGCTGACCCCGACCGCGAGCGCGTACGTGGTCCCGACGACCAGCGTGAGCACACGCGCCCAGCGTGACTCCAGGGTGAGTACCAGGCTGTACATGACGATCCCGATGATGACGATGGCGTTCAGCGAGTGTCCGGAGGGGAAGCTTGCTGACGACTCGAAGGGCGGTACGGCTTCGGCAAGCGGGGGCCGATCGCGTCCGACGAGCCCTTTCACCGCGATCGTCATCGCCAGCGAGCCGGCACCGGCGACGGCCGTCAGGATGACCGGCGTGATCCGTCGCGCGTGCAGGGCTGTGAACACGGTGGCGACCGAGCCCAGGATCGGCATGCCCACCGGTCCGGCGGTCTGCGTGAACCACGTCACGGCGGTGGCGCTCGCCGGCGTGCGGTGGGCCACCATCGCTTCGAGCACGGGTACGTCGAAGCCGGCGACGCCCGTCCCCGCGACCACCGACTCGTACAGCTCCGCGAACCCCCACCCCAGCAGCGTCGCGAGCCCAAGGCCCATGGCGCTGAT
>JAYUEA010000383.1:0-4201 GCA_043739465.1 Propionibacteriaceae bacterium | reverse complement strand
GGCGACCTCCACGTCGACCTCTCGAAGAACCTCGTCACGGACGAGGTCATCGAGGCTCTGCTGCAGCTCGCTGAGGCCGTCGGGCTCGAGAGCCGCCGCGACGCCATGCTCCGGGGCGATCGGATCAACGTCACCGAGAACCGGTCCGTGCTCCACACCGCCTTGCGGCGCCCCCGCGGCGACAGCCTCATGGTCGAGGGCACAGACGTGGTCGTGGGCGTCCACGAGGTGCTGGACAAGGTGTACGCGTTCGCGAACAAGGTGCGCAGCGGCGAGTGGGTCGGCGTCACCGGCAAGCGCATCACGACGGTCGTCAACATCGGCATCGGCGGCTCCGACCTCGGGCCCGTGATGGTCTACGAGGCGCTGAAGCCGTACGTTCAGGCGGGGCTCACGTGCCGCTTCGTGTCGAACATCGACCCCAGCGACATGTACGCGAAGACGGCAGACCTCAACCCCGAGACCACGCTGTTCATCGTCGCGTCGAAGACGTTCACGACGCTGGAGACTCTCACCAACGCGCGCCTCGCGCGTGACTGGCTGTGGGCGAGGCTCGCCTCTTCCGGCGCCATCGACGGCAGCGAGTCGTCCCGTACGGATGCCGTGGCCAAGCACTTCGTCGCCGTCTCCACGGCCCTCGACAAGGTCGCCGCCTTCGGCATCGACCCGGCCAACGCCTTCGGCTTCTGGGACTGGGTCGGCGGCCGCTACTCGGTCGACTCCGCGGTCGGCACGGCCGTCGCGGTCGCCATCGGTCCCGACAACTTCGCCGCGTTCCTCGACGGCTTCCACCAGATCGACCTGCACTACGGGGAGACGCCCCTGTTCCGCAACGTACCGGCGCTGATGGGCCTGCTGAACGTCTGGTATGTGAACTTCCTTGGCGCGAAATCGCATGCCGTGCTGCCGTACGCGCAGTACCTCCACCGCTTCGCCGCGTACCTGCAGCAGCTCACGATGGAGTCCAACGGCAAGGGCGTACGGGCTGACGGCACGCCGGTCACCACCCAGACCGGCGAGGTCTTCTGGGGCGAGCCCGGGACGAACGGGCAGCACGCGTTCTACCAGCTGATCCACCAGGGCACTCAGCTCATCCCGGCCGACTTCATCGCGGTCGCCACGCCCCCGCACGCGCTGAAGGACGGCGACGCCGACGTGCACGAGCTGTTCCTCGCGAACTTCTTCGCGCAGACGAAGGCGCTCGCGTACGGCAAGACGGCCGACGAGGTGCGGGCCGAGGGCACCGCGGAGGCGATCGTGCCGGCGCGGGTGTTCCCGGGCAACCGGCCCACGACGTCGATCATGGCGCCGTCGCTGACGCCGAGCGTCGTCGGACAGCTGATCGCGCTGTACGAGCACATCACCTTCACCCAGGGCGTGATCTGGGGCATCGACTCGTTCGACCAGTGGGGCGTCGAGCTCGGCAAGCAGCTCGCCCTCCAGATCGCCCCGGCGATCTCGGCAGACGACGCCGCGCTGGCCGCCCAGGACGAGTCCACGAAGGCGCTGATCACGTACTACAGGGCAAACCGCAGCTGATCGGGCCCTCGGCGAGATGAAACCTCGCGGGGGTGGCGGGCCGAAGCGTGCTCTACCAACAGGCAAGTGGGGCTCCAGTGGCGCGACACGCCGTACGAGTCGTCCCACCTGCACCAATTGCTTGTTCGTCGGGCTCGGTGTGGGGCTGGTCTGCCCTTCTGAAGGTCTGGCCGAGCCCCGTGACGCGGATCGTCACCAACCCGCCGCCATTCCGCCGGCGATCCGGGTCGAGTTCGTGACGAATCGCGTCACGCCGCAGAGGTAGGACCTCATACGCCTGTCCCGTTGGGAGGGGTGGCGGCGGTCGGTGCGTACTGGTCAGGCAAGGACGGCCAACGTTGCGAGGCCCTCTCCGACCATGTGGCGTGCCCCCTCGCGCGGCGGCTGGACGACCGACCGGAGGACGACTGGGCGGAAGGCCGACGGAACGGCAGCTCATCCTTCGACTGCATCAGACGAGGGAAGACATTCCGACGTACGCGGTCGTCATCGATGCCACTGCGCCACTGGAGCACGTCGTCGACGAGATCGTTCGCCGGAGCGGAGCCGACAAGGAGTCCTGAGCGTCGGGGTCGGTCTGGTCAGTCAGCCACGCGCGGGTGCACGACGCGAAGCTCGTGTCGCCCATCCGGAAGGTCGACCTCGACCCGCGAGCCGATGCCCACCTGACGCCCCCGCCTGGTCTCGGGCTCGCCATCGACCCGTACGGCGCCACTGGCGATCAGCGCCTTGGCCTCGCCGCCGTCCGGGACCAGATCGCTGAACTTGAGCAACTGCCCCAGACGGATGACGTCCTCGTTGATCTCGATGTCCATGCCGTCAGTGTGGACCACCGCCTCAGCTGAGCTGCACCACCCGGCGGGTTGGCGCTACGCGAGAGACGTCCTACCCGGTCCGTCGCCAGAGACGTCCTACCCCGGCGGGTCACGAGGGGGCGCCAGGCCCCTGGCCGGGCGGCCAGCCCGCTCAACGTGCCCGACCAACAGGCAATGGGGGAGGGCGGGGCGCGACACGCCGTATGGGTCGTCCCACCAGCACCAATTGCCTGTTCGTTGGACCCGATGTCACGTGATCGGACCCGCGATCGGCGGTTGGGAGGACCGCGCCCATCCGGCTGCGGGACCCGCAGTGGCGATAGGCAGCGGTCGATACGCGTTGTTGCTCGGCCACGCCCCGTACCCTGGCCGGGTGAGCTCCGTACCTGTCCTGCCGCGCCGCCGCGGACGCCTGCTGGGGCGCCTCGTGGTGGTGGCCGCCGCCGCGGGGCTGCTGGCGTTCAGCCCGACCCTGTACGCGTGGGGCGCGTCCGCGCGCCGCACGTACACGGTGCAGACGGTGCCGGCGCGCGACGTCGCGATCGTGTTCGGCGCCGGAGTGAACCCCGACAAGACGCCGTCTGACTACCTCAAGGGCCGCCTCGAGCTCGCGTACCAGCTCTGGAAGGCCGGCAAGGTCAAGGCGATCCTCGTCTCCGGCGACAACGGCGAGGCCCACTACAACGAGCCGGACGTGATGCGGGCCTACCTGATCGCGAGGGGGGTGCCGGCCGCGAAGGTGGTCGCCGACTACGCGGGCTTCGACACGTACGCGACGTGCGTCCGCGCCATCCGCATCTTCGGCGTGACGAGCGCAACGCTCGTGACGCAGAGCTACCACCTCCCGCGCGCCCTGGCGACGTGCCGCACCCTCGGCCTCGACAGCGTGGGGGTCGGCGACGAGACCGTGAAGCCGTACAGCGAGGACACCTGGCGCGCCGGGTCGCTGCGCGAGTACCCGGCCATGATCAAGATGGCGTACGACCTCGTCTCGCGGCGATTGCCGCTCCTGGGCGACCGTGAGACCTCCGTGGACGTGGCGCTCGGCCGCTGACCGGCGCCCGCTCGATGAGAGTCTCGAGCACCTTCAGGCGGTGAGTCGGTCCCGGTGGGTGTGCGCTGCGTGCGTTCCGGGCGGCGATCAGTGATCATGGCCCCTGTGGACGCTGACCGCGCATGATCATGCTGACGCCGCCGGGGGGCGAGCCGTTCGAGGTCGCGCGCGTACGGAACGTACCGATCTCGATCGGCCAGTCGTGGCCGTACCTGCTCATCAGCCTGCTCGTGGTGCTCCTCGCCGACGAGGACATCACCCCCCAGACGATCGTCGCTTTTGGGAAGACGGCCGCCATCTGGTGGGGCTGCCTGATCATCGCCGTCGCCATCCATGAGGCGGGCCACCTGCTCATGGCGCTCGCCTTACGCGTACCCGTCGGCCCCATCGTCCTCGATGTCTGGTCCGGGCACCTCAGTCAACGGGTGAGGTCCGCGCCGGGGCGGACCATGCTCGTCGCGGTCGCCGGCCCGCTCGCGAACCTGGCGACATCAGTGATCTCGTACTACAACCGCGAGGTGGCGGCCTGGTCGCTGACCATCGTGCCGTTCATGGTGCTCAACCTCGGGCTGTTCGCCTACCACATCCTCCCAGGATTCCCGCAGGACGGCGGGCAGGTCGTGAGCGGGGTCGTGCGCTGGCTGACGCAGTCGACGACGTCGGGCCTCGAGGTGGGTGCCTGGGCGGGACGTTTCGTCATCATCGCGGCGGCCGGCCTGTTCCTGGGCGCGCCGATCGTGATGGGGGGGCACCTGCCGCGCGTCATCGACATGATCTGGGCAGGCGTGCTCAT
>JAYUEA010000382.1:0-4217 GCA_043739465.1 Propionibacteriaceae bacterium | reverse complement strand
GGCCCGCAAGTCCCATCACACCCATCAGCAGGAACATGACGACGGCGCTGATGTCGCCGGCGTTCGTCGCAGCAGCGATGACGACGCCGATGATCGTGAACACGACGGCGACCACCGTCTCGGCGATCACGATGGCGAGGTAGGTCCACCAGAACTCGCTGCGGGATGCCCGTCCGGAGAAGTTCTTCCAGTTCTTGAGCCACAGCTTCACGGCCTGCGGCATGGTCACCGTGGGTCGGGGGTTCGCGTCGACGGCCGTGCTGTACGGGGCGAGGCCGTACGACGGCGTGGCCTGGTAGCCCTGGCCGTAGCCGGGCTGCGTGTACGGAGGCTGGCCGTAGGCGGGATCGCTGTACGTGGGCTGACCGTACGGATCGGTCGGGGCCTGGCCGTACGCCGGCTGCTGGTACGGAGGTTCGCCGTACGAGGGGGCGGGCTGCTGCGGAGGCTGGCCGTAGGGCGGCGCGGGCGGCTGCGGGGCCGACGAGTATCCCTGGGAGTAGTCCTCGTAGTTACCGGAACGGTAAGGATCCTGCTGACCATACGGGTCTTGACTCACGGCACGTCCTCTCGGTGTCATGCACAGCCTAATTCTCAGCGGGGGCACAGAGCAGCGGGGTTCACCCTGGCTTTGTCACCAGATAGATGGCGTAGTCGAGGTCACGGCCCCCGCGCTTGAGCGGGATCAACCGCTCCGTGGCGTGACCGTCGAGGTGCAGCAGGTCGTACCAGAGCTGGTTGCTCGGGCCTTCAGACCAGATCGCCAGCCGTCCGCCGGGCATCAGGTGGTTGAGCGCCGAGGCGAGCGTGTCCGGCTCGTAGACGCGCGCATTCTGCTGGTGGATGAGCAAGTCGGGGCCGTTGTCGACGTCGAGGCAGATGGCGTCCCACGGGCCGAACAGTCCGGGGAGCGCAGCCTGTGCGCTCACCACGTCAGCGATGTCACCGTGGTGCAGGCGCACACGCGGGTCCGCCGCAAGGCTCCCGAGCGTGCTGGTGAGCCCCTCGTGGGCCCAGCCGATGAGCGCCGCAGAGAGCTCGACCACGTCGACGCTCGTCGCGCCCAAGTCCAGCAGCGCCTGCGTCGTGTAGCCGAGGCCCAGTCCGCCGACCAGGACATTGCCCGGGTTCGGGCCGACAGACTCCGCCAGGAGCACCTCGCTGCGGATCTCGGCGGAGTCCATGGCGAAGGCGCCGTTGACGATCAGCTCGTCGACCGCTTCCGCTCCGTCTCCACGACGGCGCAGCGCGATCTCGAAGCCGTCCTCTCGTGCGCGGCCCAAGGTCCGAACGTCGTCCATCAGAACATGGTGACGCAGCGGTCCAAGCCAGGCCGCACGACACCCCGCAGCACATGTGTAACCATGGGCGCCATGGCCCGACCGTCGATCAGGAACGCGCGTCCCCGGGACATGGTGATCAGCATGGTCGTGATCCTTCTGCCCATCGTGCTGATCAGCTGGTTCTTCACCCGCACCCCCTCCGACGCACCCGTACGAAAGGTCGACTGGCAGCCCGTGCTCGCGCAGTCGCGGCAGGTCGCGCCCTTCCCGCTGCTCGGTCCGGTCGGGCTGCCGACCACCTGGGTGGCCACGAAGGCCGAGTGGGCGACGACGGGGCAGCCGGCGGTCAACAGGGAAGCGGCTCCCGGGAACACCTGGCAGCTGGGGATCCTCACGCCCGACAGGGTGTACGTGAGCCTGACCCAGCGGGATGCCGCAGGTCCGGCGCTCATTGCGCAGGTCGCCAGGGATGGTCGACAGGACGGCACGAGCAGCATCAGCGGGGCCACCTGGACGCGGTGGGTGTCGGCCGACGACCGGACCCGGACGATCAGCCGCGTCGACGGTGCGGTGACGATCGTCGTGTCGGGCGACCTGTCGTACGACGGTCTCGACGCCTTCGCCTCGACGTTGCGTTCGTCCTGACGGATCGGTCCTAGTGTCGCGTGTCCGAAATCCATTGACGCTTGGCGCGCCCCGGGCACGCACCTCGCATCGTTGCCGAAGCTCGTCGTACGACCCGGTACGCCTGCGCCCCGGCGCCTTGCGATGCACGCACCCGGACCACGCCAACCGCAAACAGATTTCCGACACGCGACACTAGAGAGCGGCCCGTACGGCCTCGATGGAGCCGAGGACCGCGACACCCTGAGGGATCGAGAGCCCCCCGTTCCGTACCTCTTTCTGCACGCGGCTCGAGAACTTGTCGAGCTGGTCGTTGGGGTGGTCACCGCTCAAGACGGCTGCTCCAACGGTGCTCCAGTCAGCCACGACGCGATCCTTGGAGTTGCCGGCGGGCAGGGACGCGAGGATCTGGGACACGCCCTGTACGGCCAGCTGCAGGGCGATCGGTGTCTCTGACGCGGTGGGCGTGGGCGTCGGCTTCGCGGTCGTGGGCTTGGCTGTCGTCGTCCGGGGGGCGGTCGGGGCCGTCGCACGGCTGGAGGTCACCGGCTGCGGAGTCTGGGTCAGCGAGGTGAGGGCCCCGGCTTGGGTGCCGAGCGCGAAGGCAGCGACGCCCATGGCGACCAGGACGACCAGC
This sequence comes from Propionibacteriaceae bacterium, assembly GCA_043739465.1. Classification (GTDB taxonomy): domain Bacteria; phylum Actinomycetota; class Actinomycetes; order Propionibacteriales; family Propionibacteriaceae; genus Fen-668. Next base: position 1,673 of record JAYUEA010000382.1, on the reverse strand, counting down.
CAGACGAGGGCAAGCACCCAACCGCGACGCGACCGAGCGCGAGGCGGTACAGGCGGGGCGACGGCGACGGGAGGCGCGCTCGGTGGTCCCTGCGGCGAGGGAAACTGCTGCGCAGAGCGCTGTGGCGCGAACTGGGGTGAGAACTGTGGCGCAGCGAACTGCGGCGCAGCGAACTGCGGCACGGCAGGCTGCACGGTCGTCGCGAACGGCGCGGGCGGGCCGGTCTGCGGCATCACCATCGTCCTGGCGGGAGCGTACGGCAGCACGATCGTCGCGGCCGGCAGGGGGATGGTCGCCAGCGGCTCGGGCAGGGGAGTCGGGCCCACGAGGTCGAGCGTCGGGTGAGCCTGTACGTCACGGAGCTGGGCCAGCGTCGACTCGGCGTCGGGGCGGGCCTCCGGGCCCTTGGACAGCAGAGCGCTGACGAGTCGGTCGAGCGCGCGGGGGGTCGCGATGCGCTCGGAGAGGGCGGGCGGGTCGGCGCTCACCTGCTGGGCGGCGACCGCGACCGCGTGCTCGCCGACGAACGGAGGCTGCCCGGTGAGCATGGTCATCAGCAGGCAGCCGACCCCGTACAGGTCCGCGGCCGGACCGACCGTCCGGCCGGTGGCGTGCTCGGGCGACATGTACGCGGCGCTGCCGATCACCGCGTGGGTCGCGGTCAACGAGGCTCCGAGGCCGGTCAGCTGGGCGATGCCGAAGTCGACGACGGTCGCCTGACCGCCGTTGACGATGACGTTGGCGGGCTTCACGTCGCGGTGTACGAGACCGTGCCGGTGTGCCTCGCGCAGGGCACTGGTCACCTGGATCACGAGCGAGAGCGCCTGGTCGAGAGGCATCGGCCCGCGGGTGCGGACGAGCTCGGCGACCGTACGGCCGGGCAGCAGCGTCATGACGAGGTAGGCGTGGGTGCCGTCCGTACCGGCGTCGAAGACCGACACGATGTTGGTGTGGTTCAGCTTCGCCGTCGCGATCGCCTCACGCCGGAAGCGCTCGGCGATCGCGGGATCAGGGGCGGCCGACAGGTCGAGCAGCTTGACGGCGACATCGCGGTCAAGGCGCTCGTCGTGCGCCTTCCAGACCTCGCCCATAGACCCGGCCCCTACCCGTTCCACGAGTCGGTAGCGCCCGGCCACGAGCGTTGTGTTTGTCACGACAGTCGATCGTACGGGAGATCGCCTAGACCAGTCGCCGCTGACACGCTCCCGCCTTCGCGGACTACACGGTCGACCGAGTGTCGCGTGGCTCAAATCCATTGACGCTTGACGCTTGACGCTCGACGCTCGACGCTCGACGCGCCCCGGGCACGCACCTCGCAGTGTTGCCGAAGCTCGTCGTACGATCCGGTACGCCTGAGCTCCGGCGCCTTGCGATGCACGAAGGGGGACCACGCCAAACCGTGAACAGAATTCGGCCACGCAACACTCGCGTGCGGCCATGACCGAATCAGTTCGTGACATTCACCGGGTCCCCTCGCGCGAAAGCGTTCGGCGACCTCAGCAAGCTGGCACGTCTCGGCCTCACCGGAGGTGAGCTACTGATGCCCGATGAACAGGACCCCAACGATCCTGTGAGGTCTCCCGTCGCCTGGGCCACCTCGGGAACAGACCTGAGGCCCCTGTATCAACGGCTCATCGCAGCGTTCCCCCGAACAGGCCTGTGGCCAATCGTGG
>JAYUEA010000381.1:0-4226 GCA_043739465.1 Propionibacteriaceae bacterium | reverse complement strand
CCAGCGGCAAGATCGACGGCGCGGACCTGGTCGCGCTGGCGGCGGCGCTGCCTGCCGAAGGCATCACCGTCCTGCGCCACGAGCAGCCGTGGAAGGTGGCCGGCGGCCCGATGCGGGCTCGTCCGGATCAGCTCGACCCGGGATGGGCGGTGGCTGTACGGCATGTGGCCGAGGCCTACCCGTACCTCCCTCTGGTCGTCGGGGGCCACAGCGCCGGCGCCCGCTGCGCCTGCCGGGGGAGCGCCAACCCCGAGCTGCCACCGCAGCAGGCTGTACTGGCGTGCTCGTTCCCCCTGCATCCACCGGGGCGGCCGGACAAGACCCGGGTCGCCGAGCTCGCCGGAGTGACCGTTCCCGTCACCGTCGTCCAGGGCGAACGGGACACGTTCGGCGGCGCGGACGAGGTGCGTGCCGCTCTGCCAGCCGGCTGGGTGGGCCAGCCCCGGCGAACGATCGTGATGGTGCCGGGCGCCGGCCACGACCTCGTACCGCTCAAGCGGGTCATGCCCCGGGCCGAGGCCATGGCGATGATCGTGGCCGCTGCGCTGGCCCTGGTTGGCGGCCTGCGCTGACGTTCTAGAACCTTCGTCTCATGGTGGCTACGCCGCAGGAACTGGAAGAACTGGTGGTGAGCAAGGGACCACTGCCTGGTCGACGTCGCTGGGCATGTACGAGGTGTCGTACGGGGTGTAGGTGCTCCACTGGATCTTGAGCCCATGGTTGGTGCTGGCCGAACCCTCGCGCCAGCGTTGAAAGGGCCCACCCGAGTGCCGCAATGACGGGGGAGTGGAATAGCCGACCGCCCGTAGCACGTTCACAACTCGTGACGGTGATCGCCCCCGATGTGGCCCTAGGAGCGGATGCGGGCTCTGTGCACGCCGCGCTAAGGTCGGCCCTGATGAACCTTGACACGACGAACATCGACACGCAAGACGCTGTCGACCTGGCCACGGAGACGCCCGACGAGCGGGACGCTCGGTTCGAGCGCGACGCGATGCCGCTGATCGACTCCCTGTACGGCGCCGCGCTGCGCATGACGCGGAGGCCTGCGGACGCAGAGGACATCGTGCAGGACACGTACGTAAGGGCCTATTCCGCGTTCCACCAGTTCACACCGGGCACGAACCTCAAGGCCTGGCTGTACAGGATCCTCACCAACACCTACATCAACAGCTACCGCAAGGCGCAGCGCGCACCTCAGATCAGCGACGGCGAGCAGGTCGAGGACTGGCAGCTGGCTCGCGCTGAGTCCCACACCAGCAGCGGCCTCCGTTCGGCCGAGGTCGAAGCCCTCGACACGATGCCCGACACTTCGGTGACCGAGGCGCTGGCTGGACTGTCCGACGACTTCCGTACGGCCGTGCTGCTGGCCGACGTCGAGGGCTTCTCGTACAAGGAGATCGCAGAGATCATGGGTACTCCGATCGGCACCGTCATGTCGCGACTCAACCGAGGGCGCGGACAGCTGCGGGACAAGCTTCGCGAGTACGCGACCGAGCAGGGCCTCATCGGACGGCGGCAGCCATGAACGATCGCACGCCGCCAGCCATGAACGACAGCCACGCCGAAGAGTGCGAGATGGTGCTCGCGCACGTGCAGCAGTTCCTCGACAACGAGCTCGAGTCGGCCACGGAGGAGGCGGTGCGCGCGCACATCGCGATCTGCGAGCCGTGCCTCGACCAGGCCGAGGTCTGGACGGCGATGAGGACGCTGGTGAAGCGGGCATGCACCCCCGAGCAGGCACCCGCCACCCTCGTCAGCCGGGTCACGCTGCGCGTCTCAAGCATGAGGATCGAACGCTTGAGCTGACCTGCGCCCACGAGATGCGACGAAGCCCCCGTCCGAGGACGAGGGCTTTGGCGTTTCAGCGGTCAGGCGTTCGGTCGCTTGCCGTGGTTCGCGGCGTTCTTGCGACGAGCGCGACGCTTGCGTCCATTCTTGCCCATGACGGTCTCCTCAGCTGTCAGCTCTTCACCCTCGCCGACCGACGGGGCACGAGTGGACATTCTGCCATGCCGGCCACCGCACCCACTAACCGCGAGTCCCTCGGGGCCACGAGCCGACAGCCGTGGGGCGCAACCTGGCCAGTAGGGTGAGGCCATGCTGTCCTTGGCCCACGTCGTCGCAGACCACACGGATCTCGGCGAGAAGGACGTGGCGATCCTCTCGGACATCATCAGTGAGTGGCACCTGATCGCCGACCTCTCGTTCTCCGACCTGATCTGCTGGGTACCTGGGACCGACGAGAACGAGTTCTGGGCCGCTGCCCAGATCCGACCGGCGACCGGTCCGACCGCGCTCGAGGATGACGTTGTCGGAGACGTCATCAGCTACGATCCCGAGCACCTCGTCACCGAGGCGTTCCTGTCGGAGATGATCTGCGAGACCAGCGACAACAAGCTCCAGGCCGGCATCCCTGTGGATGTGTGGGCGATCCCGGTAATCCGAGACGGTCGCTGCCTCGCGGTGATCGAGCGCCATACGAACCAGATGGGCGTCCGCGCGCCGGGAGCCCTCGAGGACAACTACCTCGAGATCGCGGACATCCTCAGCGACATGCTGTGGCGCGGCGACTTCCCGTACCCCGGCAAGACCCGCGGCACCACGCACGGGTCAGGGATGCCGCGCATCGGCGAGGGGATCATCAGGCTCACCCTGGGCGGGGTCGTGTCGTACGCGTCGCCGAACGCCGTGTCCGCGTACCGCCGTCTCGGTCTCCAGGGCGACCTGGTCGGCGAGGACGTCGCCCAGCTGACCACCGACCTGCTGGCCGGATCGGAGCCGACGGACCAGGCGCCCGCCAACCTCATCCGCCAGCGCACGCCCACGACCATGGAGATCGAGACCGGCCGCGCTTCGGCCAACGTGAAGATCGTGCCGCTCACCGATGAGGACGGTGTCATCGGCACCCTGCTGGTGTGCCGGGACACGACGGAGCTCCGTCGCCGCGAGCGCCAGCTCGTGACCAAGGACGCGACCATCCGCGAGATCCACCACCGGGTCAAGAACAACCTGCAGACCGTGGCCGCGCTGCTGCGCCTGCAGGCCCGCCGGATCACGTCCGAGGAAGGCGCCACGGCGCTCCATCATGCGATGTCGCGCGTCCAGGCGATCGCCGTCGTCCACGAGATCCTGTCCCAGAGCTTCACGGGTCGCGTCGACTTCGACGACGTGATGGACGGGCTGCTGCGGTACGTGGGGGACCTGGCCGCGTCGCGTGGCAAGGTCAACGCCCGCCGCGTCGGCTCCTTCGGCGAGGTGCCGGCAGCCGCGGCGACCAGCCTGTCGCTCGTGCTCACCGAGCTGTGCCAGAACGCCATCGAGCACGGGCTGTCGTCCGGGTCCGGGGAGGTCGAGGTCCGCCCGATCCGCGACGGGGACACCTTGCGCATCGAGGTGATCGACAACGGGCTCGGCCTGCCGCACGACTTCGAGGTGGCAAAAAGCACGAGCCTGGGCCTGTCGATCGTGGAGACGCTGGTGTCAGACCTTCACGGCCACTTCGAGCTGGGTTCGAACCCTGACGGGCCCGGAGCCCGGGCCGTCGTCACCGTGCCGGTGGGCTGATCAGCCGGCGCGCATGCGGGAACGGGCAGCGCGGCGCTTGAGGGCACGGCGCTCGTCCTCGCTCATGCCACCCCACACGCCGTGGTCCTGCCCGGCGTCCAGCGCCCACTGCAGACAACGGTCACGGACCTCGCATCGCGCGCAGACCCGTTTGGCATCCTCGATCTGGAGCAGTGCGGGACCGGTGTTCCCAATGGGGAAGAACAACTCAGGGTCTTCCGTGAGGCAGGCAGACCTGTCGCGCCAGTCCATGCGGGTGAAACTCCTTAAGGTTGGTGACGGCTCCGTGGGGAAGACTACCGACCAGTCACTGCCGGGGAGCCACAACCACAATAGTTTAGGCTTCGACCGTAAGAAGTCGTCTCAAAACCGGTATTGCCCATGATGTGGAACGGCTGAAGCCTTGATCAGGACCCTGGAGCCCGGATGAGTGTTTCCGAACGACGAGCGCCCGTCGCACGTCCCGTGCCGCTCGGTGTGGCCGCTGCCCTCACCGGGCTGTTTGCCCTAGTCACGATCGTACTCGGCGTCGGCTCCGCCCTACAGTTCCACGGACGCTTCTCGGCCGGTGTGGGCATCATGCTCGTCATGTACGGGGCGATGCTGGGCTGGATCGCGTACGCCGCCTGGAGACAGAGGTTCTACATCCGCGGCGCCCT
>JAYUEA010000380.1:0-4273 GCA_043739465.1 Propionibacteriaceae bacterium | reverse complement strand
TCGTCCGCGTCGGCCCCGTCGGCACCGCCAAGGACATGTGGACGATGACGACGCAGAGCGTCAAGGCGCTGGCGACGTTCCCGGCAAAGGTCTTCATGACCGCGTACGACCTCGTCACCGGCAAGCCTCGCGACGTCAACGGCCCCTTGAGCGTGATCGGCGCCTCGGTCGCGGCCAGTGAGCTGGCGACGACCGACCAGCTGACGCTGTCGGGCCGGATCGCGTCGTACTTCTCCCTGCTCGGCGGCGTGAACCTGTTCGTCGCCATCCTCAACCTCGTACCCCTGCTGCCGTTCGACGGTGGCCACATCGCCGGCGCGCTGTGGGAGGCGCTGCGTCGCGGCTGGGCCCGCCTCGTGAGGCGACCGGACCCCGGTTTCGTCGACACCGCGAGGCTCTTGCCCGTGGCGTATGTTGTAGGAGCCTTCCTGATGATCACCGGCGTGATCCTGGTCCTTGCCGACATCATCAGCCCGATCCGCATCTTCTGAACCGAGGAGCCGACTGTGCCGCCCGTGACTCTGGGGATGCCCAAGCCTCCCGTACCTGTCCTCGCCCCCCGCCACCCCACCCGCCAGATAAAGGTCGGCAAGGTCCTCGTCGGCGGTGACGCACCGATCTCCGTGCAGTCGATGTGCACGACGAAGACCACCGACATCAACGCGACGCTGCAGCAGATCGCCGAGCTGACCGCGGCCGGGTGCGACATCGTCCGCGTGGCGGTGCCGAGCCAGGACGACGCTGACGCGCTGCCGATCATCGCCAAGAAGTCCCAGATCCCGGTGATCGCCGACATCCACTTCCAGCCCAAGTACGTGTTCGCTGCGATCGACGCCGGCTGCGCTGCCGTACGGGTCAACCCCGGCAACATCAAGGCGTTCGACGACAAGGTCGGCGAGATCGCGCGCTACGCAGCCGACGCCGGTGTCTCCCTGCGGATCGGCGTCAACGCCGGCTCGCTCGACAAGCGGATCATGGACAAGTACGGCTCCGCGACGCCCGAGGCGCTCGTCGAGTCGGCCCTGTGGGAGGCGTCCCTGTTCGAGGAGCACGGCTTCCGTGACTTCAAGATCTCCGTCAAGCACCACGACCCGGTCATCATGGTCAAGGCGTACGAGCTGCTCAGCGAGCGCTGCGACTACCCGCTTCACCTCGGCGTGACCGAGGCCGGCCCGGCGTTCCAGGGCACGATCAAGTCGGCGACGGCCTTCGGCGCGCTGCTCAGCCAGGGCATCGGCGACACGATCCGCGTCTCGCTGTCCGCGCCTCCCGTCGAGGAGGTCAAGGTCGGCATCAAGATCCTCGAGTCGCTCAACCTGCGGCCACGCCACCTCGAGATCGTGTCCTGCCCGTCCTGCGGGCGCGCGCAGGTCGACGTGTACACGCTGGCCGACGAGGTCACTGCGGGGCTGGCGGGCATGACTGTGCCACTGCGCGTCGCCGTCATGGGATGCGTCGTCAACGGTCCGGGCGAGGCCCGTGAGGCCGACCTGGGTGTCGCGTCCGGCAACGGCAAGGGCCAGATCTTCGTGCGCGGCCAGGTCGTCCGCACCGTCCCGGAGGACCAGATCGTCGAGAACCTGATTGCTGAGGCCCAGAAGCTGGCCGAGGAGATGGGGGAGACCGCGGGGTCGCCGATCGTCACGGTGGGCTGACGTGGGCCAGGCTGTCCGGACGCTCACCAACGCAGACCTGGCCAAAGTCCAGGAGCTGCTTATCCGCAAGCCGTTCGAGAACGTCTTCGTCGCGTCCCGGATCCGTACCGGCGGGCTCGAGGCCTTCATGCTCGGCTGCGAGGTCTGGGGGTACGAGGAGGACGGCGAGCTCGTCTCCATCCTCCATCACGGCGCGAACCTGGTGCCGGTCAACGGCACGCCCGACGCGCTCGACGCGTACGCCAACCGCATCGGCCCGATCCGTACCTGCGCATCCATCCTCGGCGTGGGCGACGAGGCGCTCAACCTGTACGAGCGGCTGTGCCGCCGCTGGCCCGGCGGTTCCTGGCAGCAGCCGCGCGAGATCCGTACCTGCCAGCCGCTGATGGTGATCTCGAAGCCGCCGGTCGTCGAACCGGATCCGCGCGTCCGGCGGGTCGGGCGCGGCGACGAGGAGAGCTACTTCGCCGCCGCTGTCGCCATGTACACCGAGGAGGTCGGCGTCTCGCCGCTCGACGGCTCGACCGGCTACCGCTGGTACGTGGACCGGTTGATGGAGACCGGCTGCGCGATGGGCATCGTCGAGAACGGCGAGGTCATCTTCAAGTCCGATGTCGGCTCGCACACCTCGTCGGTGTGCCAGGTGGCCGGCGTCTGGCTGCGGCCCGACCTGCGCGGCCGCGGGCTGTCGGCGCCCGCCATGGCGGCGGTCATCGAGCTGTGCCAGCAGGTGTGGCCGCACGTGACCCTGTACGTGAACGACTTCAACGTGAAGGCCCTCGCCCTGTACAGGCGGGTCGGCTTCGACGAGATCGGCGCGTTGGCGACCGTCCTGTACTGAGGCGTCAGCGGATCACGAAGAAGACCAGGAAGGCCGACCCGAGAACGACGGCCGCGAAGACCAGCACGACCAGCCACTCCTGCGAGCGACCTGGCTGCTCCGGTTCGTTGCTCAACTCGTCGCCAGGCTCAGGATCAGCGGCACCAGGATGATCAGCAGCAGGAACGCGACCATCCCGAACAGGAAGACCATCCCCTTGCGGCGCTGCTTGGTGATGATACGGCTGCCCGGGCGGCATCAGAGAAGTCACGCGGGCAGGCTACCCGGTCGCGGGAGCGTTCCTGCTGTCGCTCGGCATGCGCGCCCGCGGCGACGACCGCCTGGCCGAGGCCGGTTGAAGGGGAAAACACTGCTACGCAGGGCCTGTCCCCATCTGCCCGACAGGTAGCCGACAGGTTCGTCCTCAACCCTTTCAACACACCCGGGGACGTCCAGTGCCCGGCTGATGATGGAGACAACCAATGACGAACAAGAATCTGAAGAAGCTGATCATCGGTGGTGTGGCAGCTGTCGCCGTGGGTGGAAGCATCGCCCTCGGCTTCGTGACGGTCGCCTCGGCGGACTCGAGCCCGAGCCCGAGCCCGAGCTCACCGTCCGCGACGTCGTCGACCGGCAACAGCAAGCAGCCGACCTCGACCTCGTCGAACGGCACCACGACCGGCAACAGCGGTCGAGGCAGCGCCCCGGGCGCGTCGCAGCACACCCCCGTGACCGGTGACGAGGCGACCAAGGCGTCGGCTGCCGTGACGGCGAAGGACTCGTCCGTGGCGGTGGCGTCGGTACGCAAGGATCCCGACGGCTCGTACGACGTGCTCGGCACCAAGGACGGTGCGAACGTCATGTACGACGTGAGCGCCGACCTTGCGACCCTCACGCAGGCCGAGGGTGGCGGCAAGGGTGGCAGGGGAGCGTCGAAGGACACCGTCGTGAGCGGCGATGAGTCCACCAAGGTGTCGGCAGCGGTGACGGCGAAGGACTCGGCCGTGACGGTGACCGAGGTGCGCAAGGACGCCGACGCCTCGTACGACGTGGTCGGCACCAAGGACAGCAAGAAGGTCTTCTACGAGGTGAGCGCCGATCTCACGACGGTGACCGCACGCAGCTGACCCGCTGAATCCTCGTCGCCCGGTGCCCTGAGGCCCGGGCGACGAGTGCGTCCGGACCTCGAAGGGGCGCACTCGCTAGGCTTTGCCCCCGAAGCCCAAGCACCAGACCAGGAGTTCCCGTGGCCGTCGTCCCGATGTCGCAGCTGTTCGTCCGCACCCTGCGGGAGGATCCGGCCGACGCCGAGGTGCCCAGCCACCGTTGGCTCGTACGCGCCGGCTACATCCGTCGCGCGGCTCCCGGCATCTACTCCTGGCTGCCGCTGGGTCTGAAGGTGCTCGCGAAGGTCGAGGCGATCGTCCGCGAGGAGATGGTGGCGATCGGCGCGCAGGAGGTGCGGTTCCCCGCGCTCCTGCCGCGGGAGCCGTACGAGACCACGCACCGCTGGACCGAGTACGGCCCGAACCTGTTCCGCCTCAAGGACCGCAAGGGCGGTGACTACCTGCTCGGCCCCACGCACGAGGAGATGTTCACGCTGATGGTCAAGGACCTGTTCGGCTCGTACAAGGACCTTCCCCTGACGCTGTTCCAGATCCAGACCAAGTACCGCGACGAGGCCCGTCCGCGGGCCGGACTGCTGCGCGGACGTGAGTTCATCATGAAGGACTCGTACACCTTCGACATGGACGCCGCCGGCCTCCAGGAGGCGTACGACCGGCACCGCGCGGCGTAC
>JAYUEA010000379.1:0-4332 GCA_043739465.1 Propionibacteriaceae bacterium | reverse complement strand
AGTCGGACCAGGTCGCGGACGCGCTGATCCAGGCGTTCCTCACGCCCACTTCCGAGGGCGGCGTCGACGAGATCCACGTGGTGTACACGCGGTTCGAGTCGATGCTGATCCAGGAGCCGCGCGTGCGACGTGTGCTGCCGCTGCGCGTCGTCCGCGACGCAGTGACCCCGACCCAGGACGTCAGGGGCCCGCTGCCGCTGTACCACTTCGAGCCCGACGCCGAGACAGTGCTGAACGCCCTGCTCCCGCTATACGTGCGAAACCGGATCCACTTCTACCTCATGCAGGCCGCAGCATCCGAGCTGGCGAGCAAGCAGAAGGCCATGAAGTCGGCCACCGACAACGCCGAGCAACTCATCCAGAAGCTGACGCGCGACGCCAATCAGGCCCGGCAGTCGCAGATCACCCAAGAGATCACCGAGATCGTCGGCGGCGCTTCGGCGCTGGCCGAAGGGAACGACGAGGAGTAACCATGACCGCCACCTTGACCGCAGCTGCTCAGGGCACGGGTACGCCCGGAGTCGGGCGGGTCGCCCGAGTCATCGGCCCCGTCGTCGACATCGAGTTCGCGCCCGACGAGATGCCCGACATCCTCAACGCGCTCACCATCGAGATCGACGTGGACGGCGACAAGCGCTCGATGACCCTCGAGGTTGCGCTGCACGTGGGCGACAACATCGTCCGCGCGATCGCCCTCAAGCCCACCGATGGCATGCGCCGCGGCGCTCTCGTGTACGACACCGGCGCACCCATCAGCGTTCCCGTCGGTGACGTGACGAAGGGCCGCGTCTGGAACGTGACCGGGGACTGCCTCAACGAGGACGCCTCCCAGTTCACCGTGACCGAGCGCTGGCCGATCCACCGCAACCCTCCGAAGTTCGACGAGCTCGAGAGCAAGACCGAGATGCTGCAGACCGGCATCAAGGTGCTCGACCTGCTCACCCCGTACGTGCAGGGCGGCAAGATCGGCCTGTTCGGCGGCGCCGGCGTCGGCAAGACCGTCCTGATCCAGGAGATGATCTACCGCATCGCCCACGACTTCGGTGGCACCTCGGTGTTCGCCGGCGTGGGGGAGCGCACCCGTGAGGGGAACGACCTCATCCACGAGATGATCGAGGCCGGCGTCATGAAGGACACCGCGCTCGTCTTCGGCCAGATGGACGAGCCGCCGGGCACGCGTCTGCGGGTGGCGCTGAGCGCTCTGACGATGGCGGAGTACTTCCGAGACGTGCAGAAGCAGGACGTGCTCCTCTTCATCGACAACATCTTCCGGTTCACGCAGGCCGGCTCCGAGGTCTCCACGCTGCTCGGCCGCATGCCGTCCGCCGTGGGCTACCAGCCGAACCTCGCCGACGAGATGGGCCAGCTGCAGGAGAGGATCACCTCGACCCGTGGCCACTCGATCACCTCGATGCAGGCGATCTACGTGCCTGCCGACGACTACACCGACCCGGCACCGGCCACGACGTTCGCCCACCTCGACGCCACCACGGAGCTGTCGCGCGAGATCGCATCGCGTGGCCTCTACCCGGCCGTCGACCCGTTGACGTCGACGTCCCGGATCCTTGACCCCCAGTACATCGGCCAGGACCACTACGACACCGCCGTACGGGTCAAGCAGATCCTCCAGCGCAACAAGGAGCTGCAGGACATCATCGCCATCCTCGGCGTCGACGAGCTCTCGGAAGCGGACAAGATCGCCGTCAACCGTGCGCGTCGCATCCAGCAGTTCCTCAGCCAGAACACGTACATGGCCGAGAAGTTCACGCAGGTCCCCGGCTCGACCGTGCCGCTCGCGGAGACGATCGAGAGCTTCAAGATGATCGCCGACGGCGAGGTCGACCACATCGCCGAGCAGGCGTTCTTCAATGTCGGTGGCATGGAAGACGTCATGAAGAAGTGGGACGAGCTCCAGAAGGAAGGCTCCTGAGCCATGGCGGAGCCCTTCTGGGTCGAGATCGTCGCGGCGGACCGTCGGGTCTGGGAAGGCGACGCGATCTCTGTGGTCGCACGGACCACCGAGGGAGACATCGGCGTCCTGGCGCACCACGAGCCGATGATCGCCCCGCTCGTGCCGTCGACAGCGGAGATCACGACGCCCGACGGGCGCCGCGAGATCGTCGTCGTCGACGGGGGCTTCTTGTCGGTCACGCCGACCCGGGTCGCGCTGATCTCGCCCTCGGCCCTGCTGGCCCACGAGATCTCCTTGGTCGAGGCCGAGCACGAGCTTCAGGCGGCACAGAAGGCTCTTGAGTCGGGGGACACCTCGGAGGAGACCTACCGCCACTTCCAGCGCGCCAGCGCGCAGGTCAAGGCCGTACACCTCATCGCCTGACCTGGCTCATCCCCGGGCGCAGGGGCTCGTCTCCTCGCGGGCAGGGCTCGTGCGAGTCCCGCAGTCTCGATGCGGTAGCGCTTTCCGTACTGGGTAACTGTGTATCGCGAGTCACCTAGTACAGTCACGCCATGAACTGGCTGGGAGCGACTGAGTTGTTGCTCCTTGGGGGCCTGGTGCTGGTTCTCCTCTGGCTCGTCTGGGTGTTCGGGCGACGACGCTGGCTGGGTCGTCAGGGCGGCTCGTTCGACTGCTCCGCCCGTCTCGAGACCGCCACACCGAATCGTGGCTGGGTGCTCGGCGTCGCGCGCTACTCGGGTGACTGGCTCGACTGGCACCGGGTCTTCGGCTTCTCCTTGTCGCCGCGACTGCGCTTCCACCGCACCGGGACCACCATTGCCGACCAGCGCCCGCCGTCCGCCAAGGAGATGCTCTCTCTGTACGAGGGACAGCGGGTGGTCAGCCTCGTCCATACGGCCGGCGACGTGGGAACCGTCGAGATAGCGCTCGGCGGCCAGGAGCTCACGGGCCTGTTGAGTTGGCTCGAAGGAGCGCCCCCGGGACGCGGCCGCTACAGCATGCGTCCCAGCTGAAGGCTGTCCCTACTCGGTCGGCGGCGCAGGCTGACGGTCCGCCCCGGGCACCCACAAGACGTCGCCGTCGCGACGGTTCGCCGCGCGGGACAGGATGAACAGCAGGTCCGACAGCCGGTTGAGGTACGTGATCGCGAGCCCGCTGATGCCGCCTGCAGTGTCCGTACCAAGGACCTCCGCCGCCCTCCACGCGCTGCGCTCCGCGCGACGGCAGACCGTACGGCACACGTGCAGGTGCGCCGCGCCCGAAGACCCGCCAGGGAGCACGAACGAGCGCAGCTCCGTGAGGCCGGACATGAACTCGTCGCACCACGTCTCGAGCCTGTCGATCGACGACTGGATGATGCGCAGCGGTTCGGTGAGGGCCGCCGGGTCGAGCGGCGTCGCGAGGTCCGACCCGAGGTCGAAGAGCTCGTTCTGGACGATGCGGAGCGAGTCCACCATGGACACGGGCAGGCTGCCCACCACGAGGGTGACCCCGATAGTGGCGTTCAGCTCGTCGACGGTCCCGTACGCCTCCACGCGGAGATCCGTCTTCGGCACCAGCGAGTTGTCGACCAGGCGGGTGTTTCCGGCGTCGCCGGTGCGGGTGTAGATGCGCGTCAGGTGGACCATGAAACTGACCCTACCGGTTCCCGGTTCGCCCACCCCGGCACGTCGTGACGGCCGTGTCGGGCGAGGTGTGGCAGGCTGAACCAGTGATCCGCAGAGCCCTCGTCCTCCTTGTCGGTGCAGCCCTCATGGCGGGATGTGCGTCCACCACGACAGCCGCCGCAGGCACCAGCTCGTCGAAGTCCACCGGCAAGGTCGTCCTCGCCTCGGCGTCGTCGGGCACGGTGAACTGCACCTACACGACCAGTACGACCCCGGCCAGGGCCGTCGACCCGCCGAACGGTGCCAACGTGCCCGCGACCGGCAAGGTGGGGGCGGTCATGCTCACCAACGAGGGACCCATCACGATCACGATGGACCGCACGAAGACCCCGTGCACCATCAACTCCTTCCTGTCGTTGGCGCAGCAGAAGTTCTACGACAACACGAAGTGCCACCGGCTGGTCGACAACGGCCTGTTCCTGCTCCAGTGCGGCGACCCGTCGGGCAAGGGCTCGGGCGGTCCCGGCTACACGTACCGCGACGAGACGTACTCGACCGACACCTACTCGGCCGGCACCGTCGCCATGGCCAACGCCGGCGCGAACACCAACGGGTCGCAGTTCTTCCTCGTGTACGCCGACACGGCCCTGCCGCCGTCGTACACGGTCTTCGGTCACATGGATGCCGCAGGCATGGACGCCGTGAAGAAGATCGCCGCCGAGGGCCAGGACGGGTCCATCTCGGCCGGTGGCGGCAAGCCCAACAACCCGGCGCAGATCGTGTCGGTGACGGTCGGCTGAACGCCGGCGC
>JAYUEA010000378.1:0-4333 GCA_043739465.1 Propionibacteriaceae bacterium | reverse complement strand
GATCGCCGGGACCGGCGAAGGTACGGGAACGACCGCGCTCGGCCCCGTACTCCTGATGGCCCATCAGGACGTCGTGCCGGCGCCAGTCGAGGACTGGGCTGCGGCCGGCTGGACGCACCCGCCGTTCGCCGGTGTCGTGGCAGACGGCGAGGACGGGCTGACCGTGTACGGGCGGGGCACGCTCGACGACAAGGGCGCGTTGTTCGTCCTGCTCGAGGCGGTGGAGGACCTGCTCATCTCGGGCTGGCGTCCTCACCAGGACCTGTACGTGGAGCTCGGCGGCGACGAGGAGAGCGACGGCCCGTCGGCGGTCGCTGCGATCGACGAGCTAGAGCGGCGCGGGGTCAGGCCCGCGCTGGTGGTCGACGAGGGCGGTGCGGTGACCACGGGTCTCGTTCCTGGTCTGACAAGGCAGGTTGCCGTCGTGGGCGTGGCCGAGAAGGGCGTCACCAACCTCGAGGTCACGGTCTCGGCTGACCCCCGCAAACCGGCGCATGGGTCTACCCCGCCTCGCCGCGGCGCCACCGCAGGGCTCGGCCGAGCCATCGCCGCGCTCGAGCGGCACCCGCATCCTGCGGCGCTCGACGACATCGCCGTACGGATGTTCAGCGACCTCGCCCCGCACGTCCCAGGCCCTCTCGGCCGGCTGCTCACCCACGCTGATCAGTTGCGTCTGATGCTCTCGCGCGCCTTCCCGCTCGCCGGTCCAGAACTTGCCGCGATGGTTCGGACGACGACGACCGCCACCATGCTCAGCGGGTCGCCGGCGCCCAACGTGATCGCCGCGAAGGCGACCGCGATCGTCAACATGCGGGTCGCGACCAGCAGCACGGTCAGCGAGGCGACCCGGCACGTCGAGACCGTTGTACGACGCGCGGTGGGGCAAGGGCTGGACGTGAGGGTACGGGTCGTCGCAGGGCACGAGCCGACCCAGGCGTCACCCTTCGACGAGGGCTGGGAGGCGGTCAAGGACGCGATCGCCGTCGCGTACCCGAACGCCTTGACCGTCCCGTACACGATGCTCGGCGCCAGCGACGCCCGCCATGCTGCCCGGATCTCGGCGGCCGTGTACCGGTTCTCACCCCTGTACATGTCAACCGCCCAGCGAGCCGGCGTCCACGGCGTCGACGAGCGCGTCACCGCCGACTCCCTGGTGAGGGGCGTGCGGTTCTACCGAGCCCTGCTGGAGGGGACCCCCTGAAGCAGGCAGCGAGAGAGCTACTCGCCCACAGCCTTTCGGTCACCCGCACAACCTTTGTGACCGCTTTTCGCGACCAAAGGGTTGTGCGTTCCGAGGCGAGCCGGGTGGGTCGTACAGGTCGACCGTGGCACGCTCGCGGTCACCATCCACCCGGGCGTCCCGCTCGGTGGCAGCGCCGTCGGCTGGCCCCCGTCCTGTCCCGCGCAGTCTGTCGCGCGCTTCCCCCGACGCGCACAGCCCTTCGGTCGCCCGACTCTCGCGCGCACAGCCTTTGGGTCGCCCGCACAACCGCTGTGACAGGCTTTCGCGACCAAAGGGTTGTGCGCGCGGAACGGCGGCGAGGGAAAGGTTGTGCGCACGACCGCAGCGGACGATTGAGCTCTCGTCGCTCCTGCGCGTTTTGTGTGGTCTCACTCACTAGCGTGGGCGCCATGACTGTGAACGATCCAGAGGTCGAGCTCATCGACGATGCCGTGGTCGAGGTCCACTTCGAGGCGCAGCGCTACCCGGCGCGGCCGAAGAGGCTGCGGCCACGTGCGAAGAGGCGAGCGCTGGAGCAGGTCGCGCCACCGCCTCCGTTCGAGGCCGACGCCCGCAACCCCGCGTACGTCACGTGGTTGCTCGAGCAGTCGATGTTCCAGGACGCGAAGATGATGGCCCGGCAGCTGGCCGGCAACCACTTGATGTGGTCGAACTCGTACGCGGCACCCGACCCGCGCTCGGCCGTCGCGAAGACGTCGGTCTGGTACACGGCCTACCCGCTCGCGCACATCACCGGTCGCGGCACGACGTTCCTCGGGTCCATCGGGTCTGACGCGCTGTGGGAGGCGTTCCAGGAGATCGGCATCGACGGCATCCACACCGGCCCGCTCAAGCTCGCGGGCGGCATCTCCGGCTGGGAGCACACCCCCAGCATCGACGGGCACTTCGACCGCATCAGCATGGCGATCGACCCGCTGTTCGGCACCGAGGACGAGTTCCGCGCGATGTGCGAGGTCGCACACGTCCACGGCGGCACCGTCATCGACGACATCGTTCCTGGTCACACCGGGAAGGGCGCCGACTTCCGGCTCGCGGAGATGGGGTTCCGCGACTTCCCCGGGATCTACCACATGGTCGACATCCCCGAGGACGCCTGGGACCTGCTGCCCGAGGTGCCCGTCGGCAAGGATTCGGTGAACCTCGACGCGGCGACGGAGACTGCGCTCGCCGACGCCGGCTACATCATCGGCGCGCTGCAGCGCGTGATCTTCTACGAGCCCGGTGTCAAGGAGACCAACTGGTCGGCGACACGCGTGGTGCACGGCGTCGACGGCGTACCGCACCGCTGGGTCTACCTGCACTACTTCAAGGACGGCCAACCGTCGATCAACTGGCTCGACCCGACGTTCGCAGGCATGCGGATGGTGATGGGCGACGCGCTGCACACGCTGCTCGACCTCGGGTCCGGAGGCCTGCGGCTCGACGCGAACGGGTTCCTCGGGCTCGAGAAGACGGTCGGCGCGCCGGCGTGGTCGGAGGGTCACCCCTTGTCGCAGGCCGCCAACCAGCTCATCGGTTCCATGGTCCGCAAGGTCGGCGGTTTCACCTTCCAGGAGCTCAACCTCACGATCGACGACATCCGCGAGACCGGCGAGGTCGGCCCGGACCTGAGCTACGACTTCATCACCAGGCCTGCGGCGCAGTACGCGCTCGCGACCGGCGACACCGAGTTCCTGCGGCTGATGCTCAACGAGGCGATGAACGCCGGCATCGACCAGGCGTCGCTCGTCCACGCGATGCAGAACCACGACGAGCTCACGTACGAGCTGGTGCACTTCGAGACCCGCCACCGCGACCAGCTGTACACGTTCGGGGGGGAGGAGGTGACGGGCCACGAGCTGGCGGCGACCGTGAGGGACACCTTGCGGAACGCGATCGCGGGCGACGCCGCCCCGTACAACCTGCCCTTCGTCACGAACGGGATCGCCTGTACGACGGCGTCGGTGGCCGCAGCGAGCCTCGGTATCCGCGTGCTCGACACGATGACGCCGGCCGACATCGAGGCAGTCCGCTCGGCGCATCTGCTGCTGGCCGCGTACAACGCCTGGCAGCCCGGCGTGTTCGCGTTGTCCGGCTGGGACCTGATGGGCGCGCTGCCCCTCGACCCCGCGGACGTGAAGTCCCTTGTCGCTACGGGGGACACGCGCTGGATCGAGCGTGGCGCGTACGACCTGCTCGGCACGGCTCCCGACGCCACCGCGTCGATGGCCGGGATGCCGCGGGCCAGGTGCCTGTACGGACCGTTGCCCGAGCAGCTCGCGGACCCGACCTCGTTCGCGAGGCGCCTGGCGAAGGTGCTGCGGGTGCGTCGGGAGTACGACCTCGCGAGCGGTGCGCTCGTCGCTGTGCCCGAGGTGTCAGCCAAGAGCCTGCTCGTGATGGTCAGCCGATTGGCCTCGGGCCAGACGCAGGTCACGGTGTGCAACTTCGGGTCCGAGGACCTGTCGGCGCGAGTTCAGTCGGACCAGATCCCGTCCGGTCACGCGCTCGACCTCGCGGACGGGGCCGAGGTCGACGCGGTCGACAACCTCGGCGGGTTCACCGTACAGATGGGGGCCTTCCAGGCGCGGGCCTTGGTGATCGTCGAGGACTGAGGGGCTCGCATGAGTGCTGATCCGAGTTTCGATACCGGAGAAGCCCCCGTCCTCTCGATTCCTTGGGAAAATGAGCGATCCGGTATCGAAATGAGGATTCCCCAGCCGTACTGGGGCGATGAACGCGTCGAGCAGCTGCTGTGAGATCGGGCTGTGGCTTCGGGCCTGGCCGAGGTTGAGGTTGCGGAAGAAGGCGACGCGGATCTCGCGCATCGTCAGCGTGTGGTCTCCCCGCACGGCGCGCGGCACCTCGGTCACACGACCAGACAACCACAGGCGACCGACATCGAGCAGTAGTTCGGAGGATCGCCAGGGGGTGCCTGACAGACTGGCGGCATGAAGCGACTGTCGGCCGCCTGGGCTGATCTCCTCCGGTGGCTAGGCCGGCCGCTCGGCATCCTGCTGGTCATCAGCGCCATGGGCCTTGGGCTCGCGACGCTGCTGGGGTGGGGGTTCGCGGAGCTGTACGAGTCGGTGGTCGCGGGGACGGGCGTCG
>JAYUEA010000377.1:0-4341 GCA_043739465.1 Propionibacteriaceae bacterium | reverse complement strand
GAGGGCGAGGGCGGCCACGGTGGCGGCGACGAGCTGCTGCTGAGCGACGTCTTCGTCGGCCCGAGCGACGACCCCCTGGGTCGCCCGTCCGACTGGGTCGACGGCATGCGCGCCATCTCGGTGGGCATCTGCGCCAACATCTCCATGGCCGAGGGCCGTGCGGTCACTCCTGCGGAACTGGCACTGCCGCTCGATCGCTGAGCCAGACTGTCCCCATGCTGAACGACTCCTACGACGACTGGTTCGACTACGTCCGCTCCCGTCCGTACGTCACGGGCGACGACTGGACGACCCGGGTCGGGGCCGCTCTGGGTGTCCCCGAACCCGCCATCACACCGCGGCCTCGGGTCGTCAGAGCGTCGTCATCCGACGGGGTGACGACCACAGAGCTCGCGTGGGACGCCGGCTTCGGGCCCGAGCTTCACGCGTGGTTCCTCCACCCGACCGGCGTGGACCCGTCCACCCTGCCCGGCGTCCTGGACCTGCACTGCCATGCGGGCATCAAGTCGATCGGGGCCGAGCGGCTGCTCCCAGGACCGGTCGGCAAGGCGTACCAGGACATGTACGAGGACGGAGTCGCGTTCGCCCCGATGCTCGCCGCACGCGGGGTGGCAGTCCTCGCTCCGGACACGTTCTCGTGGGGGTCACGGCGGTTCGACCTGAGCTGGGCGACCGAGTCGGTGGCCGAGCTCGCCGAGCTGCTGGAGCGTGCGGGGGTCCCCGAGGAGCAGCGCTACGACAGGCTGGCCAAGCTTCACGAGCACCTCCTCGCCAAACGCGCCGGAGCGATCGGCACCTCGTATGCCGGCATGGTCGCCCACGACGACCTCACCAGCCTCGCTGTCCTGAGGTCCTTGACCAGCGGGCCGATCAGCGTGACGGGCTTCTCCGGCGGCGGCGGTCGCGGGCCCGCACTGGCAGCCCTGTCCCCCGGCATCGAGAAGGTGTCGATCGTCGCGATGATGGCGACCAACGACTCCCTGGTCCCGGACCACCTCGACTGCCACTCCTGGCTGCTCAACACGCCGTGGCGGCACCGCACCCTCGACCTGCCCGAGATGGCCGCCAGCCGCCGCGAGCACCGGCTCCACGTCGTCTACTGCGAGTCCGACGAGCTCTTCCCCCTCGACGGGATGAAGGCCGCCGACGCCGAGCTGACAAGGCTCTTCGAGGACGCGCCGGGCTCGTACGAAGGCGTCTTCGTCCCCGGCCCGCATGGGATCAGGAGAGCAACCCACGAGCTGGTCGCGGACTTCCTGACCTCCTGATCAGCGAGCGCTCGAGCCAGTCCACGTCGCACCCCAACCGTCGACGTCGCACGAGAAGCGCTCCCGAGGCTGGGTCAGCGCGTGGGCGGGGTCCAGGTCGCCTTCGCGGCCGCGCTCGCCCAGGGGGCGCCCGCGTCCAGGTAGCCCTTGCCCTCCGCGAGACAGCGGTGCTGCCAGGTGTCGATGTCCTGCACGACCGGGTAGAGGAAGTCGCCGGCACCGCGCCAGTCGATGAAGGCATCCTCGATCGCGGCCGGGTCCGGCGCGGACTGCGTCGCCTCCAGCACGGCCATGAAGCCCACCGTCTCCGACAGCGGCACGAGCAGCGGCGTGCCGTTCTCGCGGTGGTCGACGAGGTTCTCGAGCAGGTCCGTACGGCCCGGGCGCTCGACGATCGTCTCGCCGTCGATCTCGGCGACGATGTCGTCGGTGGTGTACGTGAGGGCGATGCGCCCCTTCGTACCCACCAGCGTGATCGTCGGCTCCTCCTGCGTGGGCGCGCACAGCGTGAGGCTCACGTCGATCGGGACACCGTCCGTGCGGCGGATCTTCACCCAGCTTGTGTCGTCGGCCTCGATGTCGTGTGCGTGGTAGAGCTCGGTCTCGATCGCCTCTATCTGGTCGATGCCGGTGAGGCCCACGAGGGCGAACGCGGACGCGAAGGAGTGCGCAAGCGGGTTCGTACAGACCCCGTCCGCCACCCGCTTGCCGTGGACCACGCGCTTGCCGGCCCAACCGGCGCGGCCGTAGTACGCGTTGTCTCGGAGCCACATGCCCCAGATCTGCACGCTCACCAGGTCGCCGATCCGCGTCTCCAGCTCACGCACCCTCGCGAGGGCGTCCGACCCGAGCGCCTGGAAGCCGATCTGGATCGAGCGTCCGCTCGCCTTCTCCGCCTCAAGGAGCAGCCAGAAGTCATCCAACGAGGCGACCGGCGGCTTCTCCAGCATCACGTCCGCGCCCGCGGCCAGCGCCTCCGAGGCGAGGGCGAAGTGCGTGCCGATAGGGGTAGCGATCGTGACGATGTCGGCCTCGTGAGCGGCGAGTGCCTCCGTGAGCGACTCGTACCACGGCACGTCGAGGCCCTCGAGCGGCCCGGCGGGGTCGACCGTGGCGACGAGCTCGACCCGTCCCAGCGACGCCAGCCGGTGCACCCGCTCGAGATGGATGGCTCCGAAGCCCCGAAGGCCGACCTGCACGATCCGTACAGCGCTCACATCACCGCTCCAGTCCGCCACGGGATGATCTCCTCGTTGCCGACGCCGAGGTCCTCGGACGCCGTCAACCTCCCTGACGCGGTGGCGACGATCAGGTCGAGCAGCTCTTCACCGAGCTCCGGGATCGACCGTCCGTCCAGCACGGGTCCGCAGTCGAGGTCGATGTCGCCGGCGAGCCGCCGAGCGAGGTCTGTGTTGGTCGCCAGCTTCAACGTCGGGGTGGGTTTCGAGCCGAACACCGAGCCACGGCCGGTGGTGAAGCAGACGACCGTCGCACCACCGGAGATCATGCCCGTCACCGAGACCGGGTCGTAGCCCGGCGTGTCCATGATGACCAGGCCCGAGTCGGGCACCCGCGCGCCGTAGTCGACGACCGCGCTGACCGGAGCCGTGCCGGCCTTGGCCACCGCCCCCAGCGACTTCTCGACGATCGTCGTGATGCCGCCCGCCTTGTTGCCCGCCGACGGGTTCGCGTCGAGCGTGGCGCCGTTGTCAGTCGCGTACGTCTCCCACCAGGCGATCTTGTTCAGCAGCGCCATCGCCACGTCCGGCGTGGTGGCCCGCGCCGCCAGCAGGTGCTCGGCGCCATAGATCTCGGGCATCTCCCCGAGGATCGTCGTGCCGCCGGCGGCCACGATGACGTCGCTCGCGTAGCCGAGGACCGGGTTGGCCGTCAGCCCCGACCAGGCGTCCGAGCCGCCGCACTTGAGGCCGAGTACGAGCTCGCCGAGGCCGCACCCGGTCCGCTCGACGCCGATCCGGCCCGCCATGTCCGTGACCAGCTCGACCCCGTGGCGTACGGCTGCCTTCGTGCCGCCGATGTCCTGGATCGTGTACGAGACCGTTGGGATGTCCGTCACGCCGAGATCTGCGAGGAACTGGGCAAGAGTCAGCACCTCGCAGCCGAGGCCGACCACCACGAGCCCACCGATGTTGGGGTGGGTCGCGTAGCCGACGAGCGTACGGCGCAGCGTCTCCCAGGCCGGGCCCTTCGCCTCGAGGCCGCAGCCCGAGCCGTGGGTCAGCGCGACGACTCCGTCGACGCCGGGGGGCAGGTCGACGAGGTCGAAGTGACGCGCGATGTGGGTCGCGACCGTGGCCGAGCAGTTCACGGTGGTGAGGACGCCGATGTAGTTGCGCGTACCGACGCGGCCGTCAGCGCGCCGGATGCCCGCGAACGTACGCGGGCGGGTCACGGTGGGTGCAAGGCCGGCATGCGTGTCCTCGACGACGCGAGCGTCGCGGGGCGGCATCACGAGGTTGTGCGTGTGGAGGTGAGCGCCACGAGGCACATCGGCGACGACGGCCGCGATGACCTGGCCGTACTTGTGGACCAGCGCTCCCGCGCCGAGGTCGTGGCGCGCCACCTTGTGGCCCGTCGGCACATCAGTCGCGACGGTGATCGGCGGTTCATCTGCGACCTGTACGGACTCGCCGCCGGACAGGGGCCGGAGCGCGACGTACACGTCGTCGGTGGGGTGGAGCAGCAGCAGGTCAGCCACGCTCACGACTGCCTCGGCGGCACGGTCGTGCCACGGATGACGAGGGCGGTGAGAAGCACCTGCTCCACCGGGTCGGCATCAGGGTCGGCCAACTGGCGCCCCAACAGCGCAACGGCGGCCTCGCCGGCCTCGAACCGCGGCACGTCGACCGTGGTCAGCGCCGGTGCGGTCAGCTGCGAGAGCATCGTGTTGTCGAAGCCGATCACGGACATGTCGTCCGGCACGCACACGCCGCGGATCGAGAACCTGCGCATGGCGCCCAGCGCGACGACGTCGTTGTACGCGATCAGCGCCGTGGCGGGGGTCGCCAGCGTGAGGTCGGCCGCGACCAGACCGCCGTCGATCGTCGGAGCC
>JAYUEA010000376.1:0-4357 GCA_043739465.1 Propionibacteriaceae bacterium | reverse complement strand
AGACCATCGGCGCCATGGTCGAGCACGGGCTCAAGGCGACCGGTCTCGAGGAGGTCGGCCTGCTCAGCCTGTCGAGCGCCGACCACTCGGAGATCGCCGAGGTCACCAAGCAGCTCGCCGACCGCTATCAGAACACCAACGTGTCGCTGTCGCTGCCGTCGACCCGCGTGGACGCGTTCAACATCGACCTCGCGAACGAGCTGTCCCGCAACGGCCGTCGCTCCGGCCTCACCTTCGCGCCCGAGGGCGGCTCCGAGCGGCTGCGCCGGGTCATCAACAAGAACGTCTCCGAGGACGACCTGATCGCGACGGTGACGGCGGCGTTCAGCGCCGGCTGGCGCCAGGTGAAGCTCTACTTCATGTGCGGCCTGCCCACCGAGACCGACGAGGACGTGATGGGTATCGCAGACCTGGCGAAGCGTGTGATCCAGGCCGGACGTACTGCCTCGGGGACGCGCGACATCCGCTGCACCGTCTCGATCGGTGGGTTCGTGCCCAAGCCGCACACGCCGTTCCAGTGGGCCGGGCAGGCGTCCGTGGAGACGATCGACCGCCGGCTGCAGATGCTGCGCGACGTGATCCGCGCCGACCGTCAGTACGGCCGCGCCATCGGCTTCCGCTACCACGACGGCAAGCCGGGAGCCATCGAGGGCCTCCTGTCGCGTGGTGACCGCCGCGTCGGCCGCGTCATCGAAGCCGTGTACGCAGATGGCGGCATCTTCGACGGCTGGAGCGAGCACTTCTCGTACGACCGCTGGGCACGCGCCGCCGCGGAGCAGCTCGCGCCGTACGGGGTCGACCTGGACTGGTACACGACCCGCGAGCGCGACGAGCTCGAGGTGCTGCCCTGGGACCACCTGGACTCCGGCCTGGACCGCGACTGGCTGTGGGAGGACTGGCAGGACGCCCTCGACGAGAGCACGGTCGAGGACTGCCGCTGGACCCCCTGCTACGACTGCGGCGTCTGCCCCCAGCTGGACACGGCCATCGAGATCGGCCCGACGGGGCGCACTCTGCTCCCCCTCACCGTCGTACGCAAGCCGGGCCTCGGCGGCTGAGCGTCAGCTTTGCGACCTGTGAGGCCGGGGGAGCGTGATCGCAAGACGCCCCGGGGGTCGTCACAACGGGGACGCTGCGGTAGTGTCCACGATCTGTGAGCACCCAATCCAGCAGCCAGGCCAAGGTCGTCCTCGGCATCGACGTCGGCGGCACCGCCACCAACGCCACAGTCCTCGATGAGCACGGCGGTTTCCTCGTCGACGGGATGGTCGAAGTACCCAGTCGAGTGACCGATGGACCGGGTGCTGCGCTGGAGGCCGTGGCCGCCGCGATCACCCGCGTGCTGGAGACCACGGGGATCAGCCGGGACCGGGTGCTGGCCATCGGCCTGGACACGCCGGGGCCCGCCAACGCCACCGGCGTCATCTCCTCGCTGGGCGCGACGAACTTCTCCGACAAGGAGTGGTGGGGGTACGACTTCCGCAGTGGTGTCGAGCGTCACAGCGGCATTCCTACGATCTACAACAACGACGGCAACGCGGCCGCCCTGTACGCGCACCGCGTGCTGTTCGGCGAGCACCAGTACCACCGTTCGTCCGTCTCCGCCATCGTCGGCACCGGCCTCGGCGGCGGTGTGATCGAGAACGGTGAGGTCGTGAAGGGTGCGGCCGGCATGGCCGGCGAGCTCGGCCACATCTGCATCCCGATGCCCGGGCTCCTGGTCGAGGGGCAGCCCGTCCCGCAGTGCAACTGCGGCCTGTACGGAGACGTCGAGAGCATCGCCTCGCTGACCGGCATCCGGAAGAGCCTGCTGCCGTTCTGGCTGACCCAGTACCCGGACCACCCGCTCCACGAGATGTCGATCGACAAGGCCGCCAAGGCGGTACGCGGCTACGGCGAGGACGGCGACGAGATGGCGCTGAAGATCTTCGACCAGCAGGCGCAGGCCTTGGGCGAGCTGTTCACCATCGCCTCGAACTTCACCGACCCCCACGCGTACTTCGTGGGCGGTGGCGTGATCGAGGCGGCCCCCCACTTCCGTGACTGGTTCCTCGACCGGGTCCGCACGCACACCCAGCTGCGGGCCGAGTCGGCCGCTGTGGCGCAGTTCGCGCTGGTCACCGACCTCGACATGGCCGGAGCCCGGGGCGCAGCGCTGGCAGCGCTGCACGCCATCTGACGAGGTCGGACCCGGCGCCGGCCTCGGTGCTTGTTTCCCGCCACGATCCGCTCCACGACCCTGTATCCGGGCGCTGAGCACCGGATCCTGGCCGGAATCCGGCACGTTCAGGCGAGCAAGGGCGTCAGCGTCGCGTGGATGCGTGCGAGGGTGCCAGCGTCGGCGGTCACGCCGAGAGCACGCAGGGCCAGCAGCGCTGCACCGGCCGTCCCGTCATGGGCTCGCAGGCAGCGACCCGGGTACCGAGCCTTGAGGGCCTCGCTGAGGGGACTCCCGTCGTGGAGCAGGCCTCCGGCCAGGACCACGGGATGCTCGTCATCGGCCACGAGCGAGCCGCACGAGTTCAGCAGCCCTTCGACGGCGTCGTCGAGGATCTTCCGCGCGATGGCGTCTCCCTCGGCTGCGGCGCGCAGGGCCAGGGGAGCGAAGTCCGCGCACTCGACCGGCCGACGCCCGTACACCCGGCGCATCAGCTTCCAGATCTCCGGACGTCGTACGTCCTCGTCCGGAGTGCCCTCGTCGTCGACCTGGGCGAGCACGAGCGCGGTGAGCGCTGTCGAGGGCCCACGCCCTTCGATCTCGGCCGCGGCCGCGCGGACCACTCGGTGGCCGATCATGAAGCCCGACCCCTCGTCGCCGAGCAGCCAGCCGATGCCGTCGGCCAGCCCGGCGAGCTCTCCGTCGACGATGTGCGCCGAGATCGCCCCGGTGCCCGACAGCACCAGGTAGCCGGTGGGCTTCGCCGTCGCCGAGAAGTAGGCGCTCATGACGTCACCCGCGACCCGTACGTCGGTACTGATCCCTGCGTCGGCAAGGGCTTTCGCCACCAGCGGCCCGGTGTCGCGGCCCAGCCCGCCGGCAACAGTGAGCATGACGAGGTCCGGCGATGTGCCGGTACTGCCGATCGCCTTCGCAGTGGCGGCGACGTGGTTCGCTATGGCCACGCCGGCACCGGCCGAGGTGGGATTGCCGGCCCCGGCGCGTCCGTGCCCGACGCATCGCCCTGTCTCATCCACCAGCACCGCACGCGTGGCCGTGCCCCCCGCATCGATCCCGATCACATGCCGCATGTCACGGTTCCCCCACCTTGTCCGCGTGTAGTAGACCAGTGCTCGGGGACATTACCCGCACCAGCTTTCGAGAGGGCACCATGGCTGAGACGTACCAGGCATTCTCCGACGAGGTCACGACGCGGTTCCCCACGCTCGTGGAGTCTGCGAAGTCGGGCGAGATCGCCAAGGCCATCGAGCTGCTCGCGGATGCCGTGGCGAACGACGGCGTGATCCGGGCCTTCGGAACTGGCCACTCGGAGGCGTTCTCGATGGAGGTCGCCGGTCGGGCCGGCGGGCTCATCCCGACGTCGCGGCTGGCCCTGAGGGACATCGTGCTGTACGGGAAGCACGCGGTCTCCGAACTCTCGGACCCCACCTTGGAGCGCGACCCCAAGCTGGCCGAGGAGCTGTTCGCGATCCATGACCGGCACCCGTCGGACATCTACATCATCGCGTCCAACTCCGGTGTCAACGGGTCGATCGTCGGCGTCGCCGAGCAGGTCAAGGCTCACGGCCACAAGCTCGTCGCGGTGACCAGTCTCGACCACACCATGAAGGTCACCTCGAAGCACCCGTCCGGCAAGAGGCTGCTCGACTTCGCCGATGTCACGATCGACAACCTCGCCCCGTACGGAGACTCCACGCTCACGCTGGACTCCGGGCTCGTGATGGGTGCCGTGTCGTCGCTGACGGCCGCGTTCATCGCCCAGCTGCTGACCCTCGGTGTCGCCGAGAACCTCAGCGCGCGGGGCATCACACCGCCGGTCTACATCTCGGCCAACATCCCCGGTGGCGACGAGCACAACAACGCGCTCAAGGTGAAGTACGCGGGGCGGCTGAGGGCCGACGGCTAGCTTGACGTCGAGAGGCATCGTTTTCATAACGACTGCCTCGCGGTCCTTGCTACGTTCCCGGACAGGAATAGATTCCAGCGCATGAGGTCACGGCCTCTACCGATCAGCGGGGGACGGCATCACCCCACGATGACCGGTTGGCCCTGTGCCGCTCGGCAAGGGCCGGATCGATGTGAGGAGAATCCATGGAGAACACGTCGTTCGCGCGACGGACCCTGCTGACAGGTTCCCTGGCCGCGGCCGCTCTGGTCCCGCTGTCGTCCTGCGCCACC
>JAYUEA010000375.1:0-4359 GCA_043739465.1 Propionibacteriaceae bacterium | reverse complement strand
AGCACGCCGACATTGTCGCCAGCCTGACCTTGATCGAGCAGCTTGCGGAACATTTCCACGCCCGTGCAAGTGGTCTTCTGTGTGTCGCGAATGCCAATGATTTCCAGCTCTTCGCCCACTTTAACAATACCGCGCTCAATACGACCGGTGACAACCGTACCGCGACCCGAGATCGAGAATACGTCCTCGACTGGCAACAGGAACGCGCCGTCAATTGCACGCTCAGGTGTCGGAATGTAGGTGTCAAGCGCATCAGCCAGCTTCATGATCGCTTCTTCGCCCAGCGGACCAGTGTCACCTTCCAGTGCCAGCTTGGCTGAACCCTGGATGATTGGCAGGTCGTCGCCCGGGAATTCATACTTGACCAGCAGTTCGCGCACTTCCATCTCGACCAGTTCCAGCAACTCTGCGTCGTCGACCATGTCGCACTTGTTCAGGAACACGATGATGTAAGGAACGCCGACCTGGCGCGCCAGCAGGATGTGCTCGCGGGTCTGTGGCATCGGGCCGTCAGCGGCCGAACACACCAGGATCGCGCCGTCCATCTGGGCAGCACCGGTGATCATGTTCTTGACGTAGTCGGCGTGGCCAGGGCAGTCGACGTGAGCGTAGTGACGCTTCTCGGTCTGGTACTCGACGTGGGCGATGGCGATGGTGATGCCGCGCTGACGCTCTTCGGGAGCCTTGTCGATCTGATCGAAGGCCGAGAACGCGTTGAGGGTCGGGTACTTGTCGTGGAGCACCTTCGTAATCGCCGCGGTGAGCGTGGTCTTGCCGTGGTCGATATGCCCGATGGTGCCGATGTTGCAGTGCGGCTTGGTCCGCTCGAACTTAGCCTTTGCCACTTGGGCTCCTATTCCGGATGTCGCCACGCTGGTCGCGAGGCGCGCTTGTCTTCTGTCCCGCACGCTATGCGGAACACATGAAAGAGTCTGACCCCCACGCAGGGGACCGGACAAGTCTTCCCGAGCCGGGTCAGCGAGTCAAACCCGCTTCTCCGCACCGGTGGCGGCCTGACCTTGAGGGCAGACAGCCTGTCTGTCAGAGACCGCCGCGGGACTTCGCGACGATCTCGTCGGACACGCTCCTGGGCGTCTCGGCGTACGAGTCGAACTCCATGGAGTACGACGCCTGGCCGGACGTCTTGCTGCGGAGGTCGCCGACATAGCCGAACATCTCCGAGAGGGGAACCAGCGCGCGAATGATCTGGTTGCCGTGCTGCTCGTCGGTGCCCTGGACGTGTCCGCGCCGCGAGTTGATGTCGCCGATGACCGTGCCCAGGTAGTCCCCCGGGGTGGTGACCTCGACGGCCATCATCGGCTCAAGGATGGCCGGATCCGCCTTGCGGGCGGCTTCCTTGAACCCCATCGAACCGGCGATCTTGAACGCGAGCTCCGAGGAGTCGACGTCGTGGTACGCACCGTCGATCAGCGTCACCCGTACGTTCTCGACGGGGTAACCGGCCAGCACGCCGAACTGCATGGCGTCCTTGACGCCGGCGTCCACAGCCGGGATGTACTCCTTGGGGATGCGGCCACCGGTCACACCGTTCACGAACTCGTAGCCTGAACCCGCAGGCAGCGGCTCGACCTGGAGGATGATCTTCGCGTACTGGCCGGAGCCACCGGACTGCTTCTTGTGCGTGTACTCGGACTTCTCCACCTTGCGGCGCAGCGTCTCGCGGTAGGCCACCTGCGGCTT
Organism: Propionibacteriaceae bacterium; assembly: GCA_043739465.1. Lineage (GTDB taxonomy): Bacteria > Actinomycetota > Actinomycetes > Propionibacteriales > Propionibacteriaceae > Fen-668. The sequence continues at coordinate 2,658 of JAYUEA010000375.1, read as the reverse complement.
GCCGATGTTCGCCTCGACCTTGAACTCCCGACGCATGCGGTCGATCATGACCTCGAGGTGGAGCTCGCCCATGCCGGCGATGATCGTCTGGCCGGTCTCCTCGTCGGTGTGGACGCGGAAGGTCGGGTCTTCCTCAGCGAGCCGCTGGATCGCGAGGGACAGCTTCTCCTGGTCGGACTTCGTCTTCGGCTCGACGGCCTGCTCGATGACCGGGTTCGGGAACTCCATCGACTCCAGCACGATCGGGTGCTGCGGGTCGCAGAGCGTCTCGCCGGTTCCGGTCTCCTTGAGGCCCATGACGGCGCAGATCATGCCGGCGCCCATCGACTCGACCTCTTCACGCTTGTTGGCGTGCATCTGGTAGATCTTGCCGATCCGTTCCTTCTTGCCCTTGGTCGCGTTGAGGACCTGGGAGCCGGATCTGAGCACGCCGGAGTACACGCGGACGAAGATCAGGCGACCCAGGTGCGGGTCGGCCGCGATCTTGAACGCGAGCGCCGACATCGGCTCGTCGGTGTTCGGGTGACGCTCGAGCTGTACGGTCTCGTCGCCCGGCTTGAAGCCGTCGATGGCGGGGACGTCAAGCGGGGTCGGCAGGAAGTCGATGACCGCGTCGAGCAGGGGCTGGACGCCCTTGTTCTTGTAGGCGCTGCCACACAGCACGGCGTTGCCGGTGCCGGCGAGCACCGCGCGGCGGATAGCGTGCTTGATCTCGTCGCCGGACATCGGCTCGCCTGCGTCCCCGCGCTCCAGCCAGAGCTCGGCGAACTCGTCGTCGGCATCGGCCAGGGCGGCGAGGAGCGTCTCGCGGGCCTCTTCGGCCTTCTCGAGCAGGTCGGCCGGAATCTCCTCGATCGTGTAGTCGTCACCGATCGTCGTCTCTCCGTGCCAGGTGAGCGCGCGCATCCCGATGAGATCGACGACACCCACGAATCCGGACTCGGCGCCGATGGGCAGCTGCACGACCAGCGGGTTGGCGTTCAGCCGCTCGCGGATGGTCTTGACGCAGAAGTCGAACGACGCGCCCGTACGGTCGAGCTTGTTGATGAAGCAGATCCGCGGCACGCGGTAACGGTTCGCCTGGCGCCACACGGTCATCGACTGTGGCTCGACACCTGCGACACCGTCGAACACGCAGACAGCGCCGTCGAGGACGCGCAACGAACGCTCGACCTCGATGGTGAAGTCCACGTGGCCGGGCGTGTCGATGATGTTGATCTGGGCGCCCTTCCAGAAACAGGTCGTCGCGGCCGACGTGATCGTGATGCCGCGCTCCTGCTCCTGCTCCATCCAGTCCATCGTCGCGGCGCCGTCGTGCACCTCGCCGATCTTGTAGTTGATGCCGGTGTAGAACAGGATCCGCTCGGTCGTCGTCGTCTTGCCGGCGTCGATGTGGGCCATGATCCCGATGTTGCGGACCTTGGCCAGGTCGACCGTCTTTTCAGCTGCCACGAGCTTCTACCTTTTCGTTTCCTGTTGCGTTAATTGCGGTCGCGGGCATGGGTGCGCCCCCGGACCGGCACCGATGCCGTGACCGAGGGCGCGCCGAGGTCACCAGCGGTAGTGAGCGAAGGCGCGGTTGGCCTCAGCCATCTTGTGCGTGTCCTCGCGGCGCTTCACAGCGGCACCGAGGCCGTTGGCAGCGTCGAGGATCTCGTTGCGGAGACGCTCGGCCATCGTCTTCTCGCGACGGGCGCGGGAGAAGCTGACGAGCCAGCGCATGGCCAGCGTGTTGGCGCGGGCCGGCTTGACCTCGATGGGGACCTGGTAGGTCGCACCACCGACGCGGCGGCTCTTGACCTCGATGCTCGGCCGGACGTTGTCCAGCGCACGCTTCAGGGTCTGTACGGGATCGATTCCACCGGACTTCTCTCGGGTGCCCTCGAGTGCGGTGTAGACGATGCTCTGCGCGATGGTCTTCTTGCCGTCCAGCAGGATCTTGCTGACCAGCTGGGAGACGAGCGGCGACCCGTAGACGGGGTCGACCATGACGGGGCGCTTCGGGGCGGGACCCTTGCGAGGCATTACTTCTCCTTCTTGGCGCCGTAGTGGCTGCGAGCCTGCTTGCGGTTCTTCACAGCCTGCGTGTCGAGCGCGCCACGGATGATCTTGTAGCGAACACCCGGGAGGTCCTTCACACGGCCGCCGCGCACGAGCACCATCGAGTGCTCCTGCAGGTTGTGGCCGACGCCCGGGATGTAGGCGGTGACTTCGACGCCGCTGGAGAGCCGGACGCGGGCGACCTTGCGCAACGCGGAGTTCGGCTTCTTCGGGGTGGTCGTGTACACACGCGTGCACACCCCACGACGCTGAGGCGAACCCTTGAGCGCAGGGGTCTTCGTCTTGCTGACCTTGTCGGTCCGGCCCTTGCGGACCAACTGCTGGATCGTAGGCACCTGGATGTATCTCTTTCCGTGTCGCTGGATCTCTCCAGCTGTGATGGTCCGAGGCCCGGGGGCCTCGGGAAGCCTGCGCACCACCGGAAAAGTCCCACGCCTGGGGAACGGCAACCGGATCGGTGCTTGTGCCGGCGAGCTCGCCGACACGGTTCGTGCGGCTCCGCTCACCGGATCCGGGACGCCGAGGCACGCACACGAGTCCGGACACACGCCGGACCCATCGAGAAAGGCTAGTCGCTGGAGCGTGCAGGGTCAAAAC
>JAYUEA010000374.1:0-4419 GCA_043739465.1 Propionibacteriaceae bacterium | reverse complement strand
CGACGCCCGCGGTGAGCACGTCCCCGACGGCGTCCGCGAAAGTCACGACCCCGTACCTGACGGTGGACGGACCGGCTCCGACGGTCAACGGGACCGGTGCCGCAGTCAGTCTGGTGCCGCGTGTCGAGCGTCGTACGAGCGGGACCTGGTTCGTCACCTCTGGGGTGTCCATGGTGTTGCCGACATCGGTGAACGGAGCCCGGAAGATTGAGGTCGCCGGTTCCGGATGGATCCTGCTCACGGTGTCGGACACCTTCACCGGGGGCGACAGCGACCCCGGTGCGCAGATCCTGGCCATCTCGTCGACCGGGAGCGTGCGATCCCTCGTGACCGGCGACGTGCGCAGCCTCGCGGTGAGCCCTGACGGGACCCAGGTGGCCTCCGTGGAGACGACCGACCGACCGTGGACCGTACGTCTTCTGGTCCGTAGCATCTCGAACGCGTCCGTCGTGAGGACCGTCTCAATTCCCTTCGGTCAGTCGGGCCAGTGGCCATACAAGGTCCTGCTCTGGACCTCCATCGGGATCCTGGCATCGAACCAGTCACGGGGCATCACACAACCGCGCGCGAGCATCGTCGTGCAGCAGGACACCGTGACCGATCTGGCTTCGGTCACGGGTTTCTTCCAACTTCCGGGGCAGACCAACAACACGTTCGCCACCTTCGCCCAAGCGGGTCTCACGTGCGTCGGCAGCCTGCCTGCGCCTGTGTCGGACACTCCCGTCATGTCCTGCGGTCCGTTCGGCAACGTCACACCACTCGGCAAGGGCCTGCTCCTCGTCACCCTGGTCGACAGCGACGGGAAGCAGGCTGTCCTGATCGACGTCGCCAAGTCCACGCTGACGCGGCTCACCCTCCCGGACCCTGTCGCGAAGACGTACCTCAACGAGGCCTTCGCGGAGACCGCCACGACCGTGCTCGTCCCCGACTTCGAGACGAAGGTCTGGCTGCGCTGGGACGTCGTCCAGAACTCGGTCGAGCAGGCGCCGCTCCCGGCCGGCGCTTCCTCGGTGATCACCTGGTGACGCAAGTACATTCGTCGGTGTGGATGAGACACCCAACCTGATCGATCGGATCCGTCGCCAGCCCCTGGTCGCTCACCTGCTCCGGGCTGTCGACCGGTTCGGGGCGCGCCTCGGCAACCAGTTCGCCGCCGCGATCACGTACTTCTCGGTGCTGGCGATCGTGCCGATCGCGATGTTCGCGTTCGCGATCCTCGGGTGGACGATCGAGGTCGTGCGACCGGAGGCCCTCGCGGAAGTGGCCACGATGATCGCGGCGCAGCTGAAGAGCGCCATCACCGCCGAGCAGGTCGTCGTCGTCATCGTGGACACGCTGAAGAACTGGCGTGGAGTCGGGCTCGTGGCGATCGTGTCGGGTGCGTACGCCGGTACAGGATGGATCGGCAACCTGCGGCAGGCCGTGAACGCTATGTCGGGGCCACGGTTCACGGTGGTGACGCCGAAGGGCGGTCCGCTCGGACTCGTACTGCTCGTGCTGCGCAACCTCGCGGTGCTGCTCGGACTGCTCGTACTGGGCGCTCTCACGATCGTCGTCTCGCTGGCGGCCACCGCTTCGCGCAAGACGGTCCTGTCGTGGGTGGGCCTCGGTGATTCTTTCGCTGCGTCGGTCCTAGCGTTCCTGGCCGGGCTGCTTGTGTCGTTCGCCGCGGGCTGGGTGCTGTTCATGTTCCTCTACCGCGCCCTGCTACACCCCCGGGCGACGACGAGTACGGCCGCGCGCGCGGCCCTGTTCGGGTCTGTCGGCCTGGTGGCGTTGCAGTACCTTGCCGGCGTGCTGAACGGCGTCTTCGCCCATAACAAGGCCTCCGCGATCTTCGGGTCGACGATCGTCGCCATCCTCGCGTTGAACCTGTTCGCGACCCTCGTCATGGTGGGCGCCGCCTGGACCGCCACAACTGCGACCCCCGAGCGCGAAGCCGTCATCGCCGGCGAGCCGGACGCCAGGATGCTGCCGCTGTCCGAGAACCCGTTGGTCACCGGCGAGACCCTCGTGTCGCGTAAGGTCGCGTCGCGCGGGGTGACTGCTGGGATAGCCGCTGGGTACGTGCTCGGGGGAGCAGCCGGCATCGGGTTCGGCGCGGTGATCGGGCGGATCGTTGGCGCGATTGCGCATCGCCGCCGGCGCTGAGCTCGGCACAGCCGCGAGTCGAGGGGCCAGTACGTGCTCCGACACGCCGAGTCAGCCGCGCGTGTCGTGACCCCTCGAGGGTGAGGGAGGGCGCGACGTTCAAGGGGGAGCAGTCGAGGGGCCAGTTCGTGCTGCGACACGCCGAGTTGGCCGCGCGTGTCGTGACCCCTCGAGGGTGGCGGCCCGCACCAGAACGGCCCCGCAGCTCCGAGGAGGCTGCGGGGCCGTTGTGGTGCAGTGTCAGTGCGCCTGTGCGGGCACCGGGGCCGGCTGGCCGATCTCGGCGAGCAGCTCGGTGAACCAGGGCTGCGTGATGTCGAACGGCTTGCCGCCCTTGATGCGGTCGAACGCGATCGCCTTGAGGGTGTCGTTGTCCTCCTCGTCGTGGCCGATGACGCCCGGCTCGCCGCGGAGGGCGGAGTCGACGGCGAGGTCGGTGCACTGCTTGATGAGGTCGAGGTCGTACTGGTTGGCCGCAGCGGAGCGCGCGTAGTAGCCGCTCTTCTGCACCATGACCTTCTCGGCACCGAGGCGGGCGGCGAACTGGTCGGCGAACCAGGCGCCAGGGTTGATCTTGTCGATCTTCACGTGACCGAACGCGTCGCGGGCGACCTCCTTGCCTGCCCTTTTGAGCTGGGAGACGATCGCGTCGATGCCCGCGCCCTCGGAGATGAAGATCGTGACGTTGCCGACCTCGTCCATGACCTTCTTGAGGCGCTCGGCCTCGGCGTCGATGTCGATGACGGCCTCGGGGACGAAGACTGCGTGGACGTCCCATGCGATCTGCGACAGCCCGATCTCCGGGAGCCACTGCTGGGTCGCGAGCCACTCGCGGTACTTCTTGGCTGTGGCAGCCGTCAGCCAGCCGCAGTGGCGGCCCATGACCTCGTGGACGATCAACATGCGCGAGCCGGAGTTGTGCTCGGCCACGACGTTCTTCGCGAACCGAGCGCCCATCTCAGCGGCGGTGTCTGCGCCCAGCGACTGACGGATCGGGATCACGTCGTTGTCGATGGTCTTAGGGAGGCCTACCACGGTCAGGCCGTAGTTGTTCTCGGCGAGGTAGGCCGCCAGATCGGCGGCCGTCGTGTTCGTGTCGTCGCCACCGATGGTGTGCAGCACGTCGACGCCGTCGGCGACCAGTCGGTCAGCGGCGACCTTGAGGGGGTTCTCGCCTTCCTTGACGAGGCCACGCTTCACGAGGTCCTTGACGTTCGTGAGCTTCACCCGCGAGTTGCCGATCGGGGAGCCACCGAACTTGTGAAGCTTGGCCGCGTTGGCGCGGACCTCGTCGGTGATCGTCACGACGTCGCCGGAGAGCAGGCCCTGGTATCCGTGCTTGTAGGCGATGATCTCGACCTCGGGAGCGAGCTGGGTGTACCGCTCGATCAGTCCGCCGATGGCGGACGACAGGCAGGGGGCGTAACCGCCGGCAGTGAGCAGTGCGACCTTCGCGACCATGGAATGACCTCCGGATGAGTGATTGAACTCCGCACAGCCTATGAGGAAGGGGCTGCTGCGCCGGACGCAGGGTGCGTCGGTTGACGCCGTGGGTAATGATCGGGGCATGAGTGACGTCGTCTGGCTGCGCCGCGATCTCCGTCGAGGAGACCTTCCCACGCTGGCTCAGGCTGCCGAGTCCGGTCCCGTCACGGTCGTGTTCGTCATCGATCCCGCGATCTGGGACATCTCCGCCGCGCCACGACGACGGTGGCTGGCGGCGAACCTGCTGGTGCTCCGCGAGGCGTACGAGGGAACGTTGACGCTGCGGCGGGGCGACCCGAAGGTCGAGATCCCGAAGCTGGCGACCGAGGTCGGCGCGAAGCGTGTGCACATCTCCGCGGAGACCGAGCCTGCCGGGGCGGCACGCGACCTCGAGGTCGAGGAGGCCTTGGGGGCGGTACGACTGGTGCGCACGGGCAGCCCGTACGCCGTCATGCCCGGCCGGGTGCTCAAGGCCGACGGGAGCCAGTACCTCGTCTTCACACCGTTCTCGAAAGCCTGGCGGGAGCACGGCTGGCGCGGTCCGGCGACTGAGCCCAACGACCTGCAGCTCGGTCGGGACCGGAGCGACGAGGGGCTGTGGGACCTCGTCGCCGCTACGGCCGAGGGTGGCGGCCCTGACCTCCCGCCGGTCGGCGAGAAGGGCGCCCACGAGCGCTGGGAGGAGTTCCTCGACGACGGCCTGGCGCAGTACGGCGCCGAGCGTGACCGGCCCGATCTCGACTCGACGTCACGGATGTCGCCCTACCTGAAGCTGGGCGTGGT